>JANNBD010000208.1:0-6467 GCA_031385105.1 Chamaesiphon sp. OTE_78_metabat_374 | reverse complement strand
CCAACATCGCGATCGCGGCTTCGGGAATCATCGGCATATAGATCCCGACTAAATCCCCTTTAACCACACCCATCTGTTTGAGCGCGTTCGCCATCTGACAGACTTCGCGATGCAACTGAGCATAAGTCAGCGTACGCGAGTCGCCCGGTTCGCCTTCCCAAATTAGTGCAGCTTTATTCTTGCGCCAGGTAGCCAAATGTCGATCGAGACAATTATAGGAGATATTAATCTTACCGCCTGTAAACCACTTAGCAAATGGGGGCTGCCAATCTAGAACTTTGTCCCACTTTTTGAACCAATGCAGTTCGCTGTCGGCGAGTTCTGCCCAAAATTGTTCGGGATTGGCTTGGGCGCGGGCATAGAGGTCTTCATATTCCGCCAAGCTCTTAATCTGTGCGGCTTGGGAAAATTCGGCAGAAGGGCTAAATAGTCGCTCTTCATGGAGAGTAGATTCGATCGATATATCTGACATGGTAGGAGCGGAGATTAGTTGTCAATTATTATGTAATTAATTATCGCTCAGTTAGGTTCAATTCAGCGGTTAAAACCGCTGCTAGTGATGCAAAGTCCGCCTGCGCGGACTAACATTGGAAATAACTGAATCGTGGCTAATTGTCCTCAATTTTTGCTAGGATCGAAATACCAAAATATCTACCAACTGAGTATGAGTCCGGTTGAAAGAATGACAATTGATAAGATCCGCACCTTACCAGCGGACTTGCAACAGCAAATACTAGCATTTGCCGAATTTGTAGAACTTAGAGCAAAATCCAATTTAGAGGCTAATACACAAGCATCAACAGAGCTAACAGCAGGTAGCAAAAGACAGGGATTTGGTCTTTGGAAAGGAGCGATTAACATTCATGATGATTTTGACGAGCCGTTGGTGGATTTTGACGAATAGCTACAACAACTTTTAGACAACCGCAAACCCAGTATATTGACGAATTTCAGGTTCATGAAAACCGAGCACAATATCTGATTTTTGGATACCTGCACTGATTAATTCTTCTGCGATGCCATCTTCTGTATTGTCTAACTGAATCCAGACTTTATTGTTGATAATTTCGACATGAATTAAGCAACTATGAAGATGACGCTGTTGCTGCCAACCTTCGGAGAGGATAATGTATCGATCGGTTTCGCGATCGAAGATCTGGCGATTCTTTAAATCGACATTAGCATAAGTGATAGCAAGATACGATCTCAGCACTTTACAAATGATTTCGCGATAACTACCTAGTCTATCCATCTTTTTATCTCCTCTGTTTCAGGGTTAAATGTCAAGATTTTAATAACTCGATTTTCAAGTAAAATTTGACCAATTTCTTGCTCGAATAATTTAATAAATGTTGACTCGCGAATAGCTAAATAGAGTGTACGTTCGGGTTCTGTCCGCATTAGTACATTCTGATAAAGGATGTATTGACCGAGTGCTATTTCGAGATCTCTGATTTCTGAAGGGCTGACAAAACTTTTGATTTCAACTGCAATCTTTTGGGTGTCCTTTTCTGCCGCTAATAGCTTTTCAGCTCCCAGATCGATAAACAGGTCTTTCTTACCAACTTTCAGGCTGTAAGGATCGTGGGTGACTTTCCATCCATCTTTGAGTAGGGCTGTTTTGAAAGGATCGTGGAAAATGTCTTTGGCTGGCATCAGATACTATACTTCAGATGGAGCTTGAATATAAACTCATTTTAGCTCGATCGACCTTAATATTCCAGATCGAGCCACCCATCAGCATTAATCTAGGATCTGTAGATAGCTTTGTTTATGAAAATAATCTCCGATCCTGACAAATAATCTTCCTGCAAACCTGCCCTCTTCACCAGCTATCTACGTCGATACAAATCTCAGATCGATCGATAAATCTGTTGAATATTTCTGAACTGTGATTAGAATGATTAACTGATGAACTGAGATCAGATTCCAGAAACTAATCATAGTCCATCTATACAATCAGATAAATCACAGTTTAGATGTCCACAATTTTAGTCCAGACCGAGATGTTTCTTAAGATCTTCTGGAATATCGATCGCAGTTTCTAGTCCCTGAACATGTTCCCAGTTTGTCGATTTATCCCATTTCACACCACGGAGGTTGGCACCGCAAAGGTTGGCAAACATAAAGTCAGCACCGATCAGTTCGGCCTCCCAGAGATCCGCATTGAGGAAGTTGGCACTAATAAGATCCGCACCACTAAAGTTGGCAAATTTGAGATTAGTATGTGAGAGGTCGGTATTTCTGAGGCAAGCATCGCTGAAGTTGACACAGAAGAAGTTGGCACGTGTGAGATCGGCATCACTGAGGTTAGCACCGTTGAGATTAGTATGTTGGAGTTCAGCACCGTTGAGGTCAGCACTGCTGAGTTCAGCACCACTGAGAAATGATCTAAGATTATAGAAAGTGTACATCTCGATCGATTCACTATAATAAATTACCTTTAGCAGTCGGGTTGTAACTACACCGTGCACTAGCTTACCGCTCGGATAGAAAATAATTTTATCCTTCAACTCGTCTTTACCTTGAGCATAGCGATGCAGCTCCAACAGCAGAATCAAAACATTCAATCCCGTATAAACATCTACCTGCCGAATACCTAATTTTGTCTCTCTCTCTAATATTTGCTTCTTCAATGTTTTCATTTTATTCTGAGGTAAATTATCTTCTGTTCGATCGATAAATTCACCATCACACCATTCTTCCCAAAACTGATTCAGTCGCTCGAACAGCCGTAGAGGTTGCCATTCATAGCTAGTAGCTAGCATTTCCCGCAGATAATCGACAATATCTGGAGTCAGACAACCAGAGCCAAGTAAGTCATAAATATGCCATTCCAGATCTTTTTGCTGAATTTCGTCTTCTTGTCCTCCTCTGCGATTAGTCGTTACGCTTGACCAATCACAAATTGCTTCTTTGATCCGTTCAGCAAACAAAAATTCTCCAAAACTTTTGTGAGCAAATTCAACTGCACCATCACGATCTCCCTGTGCTGGTTGAATATAAAAAGTCGTCAGCAGATTGTTTAATGCTTTTTCCTCATCAGTAGCAGTGCCACGGATTTTATCAAATAATTCCTTGAGATTATTAGAGTCTTTTGTCAAACGATACTCGATCGCATTTACCTTCGCAATCTCATTACCCGACTGAACCACACATACCGCCACCTCTGTTAAAAGCTGTCTCAATTCATCGATTTCTAAATTCTCAACGATCTTCTCATTCAAGTAGCCACGCTGTTTTTCCAGCACCCATTCGATCGCTTTGTCATAAACTTTGACCTTGGCTGCCATCCCCGACTTACCAATCAGATCGGTAGCTCTCACGGCTCCTTCTCGATGAATACGCACCAATACATACAATAGTAGCGGCTCTCTTGCCAATCCATCCTTAATATCTGCGCCACAAGCATTTAAGAAATCAACGAATTCTTTTATTTCCAGCTCTCCAAATTTTGCTGACCACTTTCGCAACCAAGTATTGCGAATTTCATCATTCATCGGCAACAGCTTTACACGTTCTAGGCACTTGTTCCGAAATGCCGATTTCTCAATTCCCTGCATCGCTAAAGGTCTACCTGTAATTAAAATTCGGTGATGGCTGGTACTTTGAAACTTTTCTACCTGTTCGATAAATTCTTTCAATCCACCAGTAGATCTGCCTTGGAGAATCAATTCATCAAACCCATCTAAGAGAAATAGAAACCGCTGATTTTTATTAGTTAGCCAACTTTTATCTTTAAAATCGAAATTTTCGAGATGTTGCTGGAGTGTTTCTGTCAAGGTATCGCCTAAAGTCAGAATCTCTCGCAACCGAATTAAAATCGGCGTAAAAGCTAATTCCCGTAGTACTAAATAGGCAAACATTCGACAAAATACACTTTTTCCTTGCCCCGCACTCCCTTGAATAAACAGAATATTCTTGGAGTCAGGATCGCGCAATTTATCGATTGCCCATGATTCAATAGGTTGTGGTGCTGCTGAAGTATTTTCGCCACTAGGCGCAAGTGGCTGGATTTCCAGCGGGACATAGATTTCTCGTAGTTGGAGATCTGTCTCATCAAATACTTGCTCGAATGGTAACGGCCGAATCCGATCCCGGAGATACTCATCGATACTGGCATAGTGTGCGAGTACTTTATCGCCACCATTGCGATAGACTTCTGCCAACACCTTAATTTTCTCGGCATGTTTCGCCACCATTTGATTCACATAGCGCGGCGCACCGTATGCCACTCGATCAGCAAATCTACTCGCTACTTCAGAATCTACACTAGATTCCACCAATCGATCGACCAAAATACTATTAAACCGCTTCACCAAATCTGATGATGGTAGAGCTGTAATTAGCTGAGTTGCTGCGACTCGATCGATCTCGATATCTGCTAACTTCTTGAAATTGCGATCGATCTGCTTGGATTCTTTAGTTAGATTTTTCAGATCGGGATTTTGCGCTAGTTCCGCTTGCCAACTTGCCAAGTAAGCCGCCTGAGTCACCAACACCACACATTCTTCCAGTGACGGATCTTGCTTGAGCTGCTCACAGCCCAAACTCAACAACGTCATCGCCAATGATGCAAAGGGAATCCCTTCCTTGATTACCTGTGCCCAAGGTGAATTTAAGACATCTAGCAACGATGAAATTTGCCCCAGGTAAGGCTGTAGTTCCGCCAGAGTGCCTTTATTTTCCTTAAATGCCTTCGCCAAGTCGAATACAGCTTTCGTGGATTCGCTACCAGTCTTAACGAGTTCTATCGAGTCTTTGGAAAACCATTTTGGTAGCAATTTTGTGGGCTTCATCATGCGAGTCGTTCGCGGAGCGTCTCCACGGGAGAATCTATTATTTGTGACTACACAATAACATGAAAGAATTATGCAGGCTTGTTTTGAAGCAATCGCCGGAGAAGTCCTTGGATGGCAGGCATACTTCGACTACGCTCAGTATAAATGAAGGACTGCTTCTACAGATCGATGTTTTCAGCAGCAAATCAAATAGGATCTTTAGATTAGATTTCGACAGAGATAGGCTCGATCAAATTTAGACTAGAATAATTGGGTCGATCGCCTCAAGAGCTAAATCCGCTGATTGGATCGGATTATTGATGGTACCTATGTAAAATCTCTGTAGAACTTATTCCTATAAATAAGAAATAACACGCACATGACTAATTCTATTCCTAACAACTCTAACAGGGATTGAAATGGAGAAGACATCATCACAATTGTTGTAAAAATTATCAGTGCAAACAAAAAACTGGTATCGATGCTAATCCAATCTGCTAGCACACCCAGCCAAGGTATAAAGCTAAATACAACCCTAAAAAGATCCGTTAGCAGTATTAATCCACACCATATTCCTAAGAAACTAATCATCCGCCCTCCCCACAAAAACATGATAAATTCCCATTTCAAATCCCAGATTGCTGATTGGTAGTTGCCTGCTGCTAATCTAAAAAAAGTTGCTTGGGAACGATCGATGAGAATGGGATTTGGCATCCAGGCAAAATAGTGTTTTTCGTACTGAATGGGTACGAGCCAATTGTCTTGGACTCTACCGATCGCAGTTACTAGACTATCAGTAGGTAGCGCACTGTAGCAAATCCGCAGATCGCCAACTCTGGGGTTTTGAGGCGTGCCCGCACCGAGAAAAAGAGAATTTCTAACTAACCGAGCAGTGGATGGTAATAGCTGTTGAGGCGTTAGAACTAGTTGACTGTTGCGAGCGATGTGGATGTAGTTATGTTGCTCGTTCTTAATTTCCCCTACATAGCGAAAACTATTTGATGTGCAAGAAGAAGGAAGATTAACTACATCTTTTAAATTACGCAGATCTAAGTTGTACTGACCAATCCTAGCAGTAGTAGCGGCAAATACTCGATCGGGTACTGCTTTGGGTGGGTTGACATAATTCTTTCGTTCAAATTTACTGGAGTTTGAAGGACTGTCAGTCCATTCGGTGCGATAAGTGTAGATGGTATCATTCGTGCGCGAACCACCAACCTGTTTTTTGACTTAGTAGTAGCTGACTCGTGCCAGGAAAACATTTCTACGGTGCGAACGAGAACTGTGCTAGCAGTGGGTTTGAGGAGCAAGTTATCCCCGACTAGTTCGGGTGTAGATATTGTGCCAGTCACGGCGACAATTTCTCCCTGCACTTGCGATGGAATTGCTAATGGGCTAACTATTGTGGCACTCCGCGCTAGGATTGAATAGTCGCTCCTCTGCTCGTTATAAAATGCAAGAGAGACAAATATGGTGAGGAGCAATAATCCACACCACATGATTTTTGGCGACAATCGCCGCCGAGATCGCCAACCGATCTTGTTAATACCAAATTAAATCAAGGGAATGACAAATGAGATAGACTGAAAAGATGAATTGGAGAGATAGAGATGGCAGGAGTAACATCAATTGTCGTGAAAGAGAGCTTGGAAGAGATAGCTCAAAGATTAAGTCAGGCAAGCAAAC
>JANNBD010000165.1:0-5779 GCA_031385105.1 Chamaesiphon sp. OTE_78_metabat_374 | reverse complement strand
TGCAAAAAAATTATTGAGTGTCATCATGGCAAGATTTGGGCAACATCGGAACTTGGGGTGGATGCGACTTTTTGGTTTACCATTCCGGGGAGACGGGGAGACGGGGAGACGGGGAGGCAGTTCGGCTGCGCTCACTGACCAATAATTTTGGCGCAGGATGGGCAGATTGTGCCTTTATTCGAGAATCGATCGAGAATATATTCCGACAAAAAATAACAAAGAATGACAACACATCACTAAACCAGTAGCTTTTTAGCTTACAATCCCTATAACGAATGACAAGGGATACACACGCTCGAGCATGTCAAAATCTACCATTACCGCTCTGTCAAACCCACCTGCGGGGGGAAAATCTGATACCGAGCGTCCTGAAATTAAAGTACTGCTAATTGAGGACAATTTAGCTGAAGCACGATTATTTAAAGAATTGCTCCAAGATGCCTGGGCAGAGAAATTTAGTTTGAGCCATTTCCAGCGGTTGAAGACGGCAAAAGTTGAAATCAACCGTACTGATTTTGATGTGGTGCTGCTGGATTTGACCCTACCTGATAGCGATGGGTTAGGGTCTTTGGATGTCTTGATCGAACACGCGCCGCATCTACCTATCGTTGTCCTCACCAATACCAATAATGCCGAATTAGCCTTCGATGCCGTGCGACGTGGAGCGCAAGATTATCTGATCAAACGCCAAGTTACCCTCGATGTATTGGTACGATCGATCCGATATGCGATCGAACGCAAGCAAACCGCTGTCGCCCTTCAGGAGCTGAATGACACCCTAGAATTACGGATAGAAGAGCGCACCACCGCCGTCGAAGCTGCCAATGAAGCTCTCTGTTGTGAAATCGCCGAGCGCGAAAATACTCAAAATCGCCTAGAATTAGCCCAGCAAGCAGGTAAAATAGGTACATTTGAATGGGATATCATCGCAGATCGAGTTACTTGGTCGATCGAATTAGAAAACCTATATGGAGTATTACCAGGTAGTTTTGGTCAGACTCACGAGCAATGGCTGGCAGCGATCTATCCTGAAGATCGGCAAGTTGCGATCGCTGGACTAGCTAAATCGCGACAACTGGGACAGGGCTTGGATTTAGAGTTTCGGATTGCCTATCCAGACAACAATGTTCACTGGATTGCCGTTCGCAGTAGCGTCTTCCTCGATGATGATGGCAATCCCACTCGCACCATCGGGATCCACATGGATATTACCGAGAAAAAACAGTTGGAGCAACAATTTCTCCGCGCGCAACGATTGGAGAGTCTCGGCACCCTGGCTAGTGGCATCGCCCACGACTTAAATAATGTCCTCACCCCCATTTTATCAGTTGCCCAGTTATTACCGCTGCGATTGCCCAATATCGACGATCGGAGTAAAAATCTGCTGACTATCCTCGAAACCAGTGCCCATCGAGGCGCAGACCTGATTAAGCAGATACTATCCTTTGCTCAAGGGATCGAAGGCAAACACCTCTGCATCCAACCCGCCCATCTCCTAATTGATATCCAAAAAATCGTCCAGCAAACCCTGCCCAAATCGATTGAGATTGACAGAGATATTCCCAGTGATTTATGGACAGTATTGGGCGATCTGACCCAGCTCCATCAAGTCCTAATGAACCTCTGCGTCAATGCCCGCGATGCCATGCCCCAAGGTGGCACCCTGAGCATCGTCGCCGCTAATCGATTGATCGATCTAGCCTTTGCCAGCAAACATCTCGATGCCCAAGTTGGCGATTATGTCGTCATCAGCGTCAGCGATACAGGTACCGGAATTCAGCCCCAATTAATCCACCGGATTTTCGATCCCTTCTTCACCACCAAAGAAATCGGCAAAGGCACCGGATTAGGTTTATCCGCCGTCCTGGGCATCATCAAAAGTCATGGTGGTTTTCTCGATGTCCAGAGTCAAGTCAATCAGGGTACCCAAATTCACGTCTATTTACCTGCATCCCATACACCAGTCCAGTCCGAGCAGGATGCCCCTGCACTGCCCTCTGGTCGCCAACAGTTGATTTTAGCGATCGATGACGAACGGGCGATCGGTGAGCTAATTAAGACCACCCTGGAGACATATAATTACCGCGTGATTACCGCCGAAAGTGGGGCTGAAGCATTAGAGCTATACGTCAATCGGATCGAAGAAATCGATGTCGTCCTAATCGATATGATGATGCCCATCATGGACGGACTCAGCACGATCACCGCCCTCCACCAACTCAATCCCGATCTGCCCATAGTCGCCATGAGTGGACTCAGCTCTGCCGAATCGATCGCCCAAGCCAAACACTTTGGCTGTCGCTATTTCCTGCCGAAGCCATATACCACGGGGGATTTGCTGCAAGTTATTTCTGATTGCACGCGGGTGAATTAATGATGATGAAGCTGTTTTTAGACTCCTTGCTAAAATTTGCGGTTGCGAAACCGGATTCTCTTACTCTCTACACCCAGGAAATGGCTGATGAGATGGATGAATTACTGGCTGGTGTTGTCATTGATGACGATGAAAATGAATGAATCCATTTGATGTCAATTGAGTTAGAAGATAGTATTAATGCGATCGATCTATTCAATGAATGGTGAATAATGGATAGTGAATATTGGATAGCTTATTAATCTCACATCTTGCACCAATACATATCGACTATTGATAAGCGTAGATCCAGGGTACCCATTAAGCGGCGTTTTTATTCTGGGGTTCCCCGTCTTGTCGTTTCTTTATTCGGGGGGAACCCCCGAATATAAACGACGCAGAATAAAAAAACGACAAGACGGGCACCCCTACCAGTTACCTGTAGGGGTGCCCCTTGTGGGTACCCTAGATCTATGCTTAGTACTAATATTTTTATACTGGTGCAAGATGTGAGTAATTCAATTCCCCCAGTCCCCCCCTCCCCCCTCCCCTCCCATGCAGAATCGGTTCTCCAAAAATTTTACGAGCGAGCGACCTAGTAATCTCAGCTCTGGGCTATACAATAAAACCCGCACAGTCGGGCAAGGCAGTCAAGCTTGGGTCTTGCTGGGTCTAATTGGCTTGGGATTATTTGGGGGGATTGGTTCGCGGTTGGTTTATCTGCAATTGAATCAGGGCGCGAACAATCGCCAGATTGCCGAAAATAATCGTGTCCGCACAGTTGCCAAGCCCCCAGTTCGGGGTAATATCTACGATCGTAAAGGTAGACTGCTCGCTGGCAATAAACTCTCTCACTCCGTCTTTATCTGGCCATTGGCTCTCAAGCGGGAGAACTGGCTCCAAACTCGTCGCCGGATTGCCGAAATTCTGGAAATAGACGAGCAAACGATCCAAGCTAAAATGGCCGATACCACGACCAACTCTACCAAACGGGTCAGAATCGTTCGGGACTTGACTGAAGCAAAGATTACCGCCCTTCAGGAGTATGGAGCTGAGAAGGAAGGCATCGATGTCGATATCGAATCAGTTCGCCACTACCCAGGCGGACAGCTTGCTGCCCATGTCCTCGGACACACAGGGGAGATGAATGAAAAAGAACTGGCCAAACGCCGACCCCAAGGCTACAGGCTGGGTGATGTCATCGGTAAAATGGGACTAGAATCTACGCTGGAATCTCGGTTGCGGGGCGAGTGGGGCGGTACCCAAGTTGAAGTAGATGGTGCAGGCAAACTCCAGCAATTTCTGGGACAAAAAGTCTCAAAATCGGGGCAAGATGTCACCATCACCCTCGATCTCGAACTCCAAAAAGTCGCAGAAGCGGCACTTGGCAATAATAAAGCAGCCATCATCGCTATGGATCCCCAAACTGGAGAAATCCTGGCAATGGCTAGTCGTCCCGCATTTGACCCCAACGATCTGACTGGGCGGATTTCGCCGGAGGTCTGGAAAAAACTCCAAGGGCAAGATCATCCTTTCGTCAATCGCGCCATCCAGCCTTTCCCCCCCGCCAGTCCGTTCAAAATCGTCACAACTACCGCCGCCCTCGAATCTGGCAAATTTAAACCCGATACCATCCTCCAAACCTACGCATCTTTGAGAATTGGTGGCTTTACCTTCGCCGACTGGAATCGTGCCGGATTCGGGCCACTGGGCTTTCCAGGTGCCCTGAAATGGAGTAGCGATACTTTCTTCTATCAAGTCGGGCAACGAGTCGGTGGGCCGACCTTGATCGATTGGACGCGCAAATATGGCTATGGTCGTAAAACTGGGATCGAACTACCTGAAGAAGCCAAAGGTTTAGTTGCAGACGATAACTGGAAGCAGCTAAATTATAAACTGCCCTGGTCGATCGGCGATACGATCAATATGTCGATCGGGCAAGGCTTCCTCCAAGCAACACCGCTCCAGGCTACTGGAATGTTTGCCGTAGTTGCCAACGGTGGCTATCACGTCCAACCGCATCTAATCAAAGATGACACCAAACGCGATTGGCGCGAATCGATGGATCTCAAACCATCAACCATTGCCATTCTCCGTAAAGGACTCCGCGAAGTCATCGATGGCGGTACTGGCGCAGTCATGAATACAACCACCATTCCCAAAGCAGCGGGAAAAAGCGGCACCGCCGAAGCCCCTCCAGGTAAAGACCACGTTTGGTTCGGAGCCTATGCACCTCTGGATAAACCTTCCATTGTGGTGCTAGCTTTTGGCGAACACACAGGCGGTGGTGGTGGTAAAACCGCCGCCCCGATGGTTTTGAAGGTGATGGAAGCCTATTTTAATGGCGGCAAGCCGTTACCAGTCAAACAAGATGAAGAGAAACCTGCTAGAAAGAGGCGTTAGACGTTAGCAATCCTCCCGCACTTCCAATACGGTTCGGTTAAATCGGTCTTCAATCATAGTGTTTAGTACAGCTTTAGGCGGACTTTGCATTCTGTTCGCGGAGCGTCTGCCTTGCAGAGCGGCGATTACCCTGCGGGAAGGCTTCGCCAACAATCGCTGGCTAACTGAACAACATGTCCCACACCCCGTCATCAAAGACTAGGCCGAACGAATAAGTTCGCGACTCTGTTGGTGTTGCCAGACGTTGAATATTTCAGCCCGCCCATCATTTAATAAAGATTGATCGAGTTGATAGATTCTATCAACTTTAGATTGCTTATTAGCTTTAGATGGCACTAGTTTAACTTTCAAACCAAGAATTTGCAAGAACCGATTGAGAATCAAGATTGGGCTAACTTCTCCATTATTGTAAGCTGGCATATCAATGCCGATCGCGCGTTTGATATGCTGGCTACATAGATAACTAATTCGGGTGAGTGAAACCAAATCTGGATCGGTAATTTGAAATTCACGATCGGGATCGAGGAAGCTAATAATATCTAATGCTAATAATCCTTGAATTTTGAGCGTGTGATGATTTGCATCCGGTAGAAATACTGGATTTTTGTTTGATTGGGCATCTCGATCCCAAACTAGATAAATTGACTGAGGCAAATATTGTTGATGATTGATTAGGTAAAAGTGGGTGAGTAATTGTCCATAATAGCCTTTGTCATCTTTTAACTTTAATTCAGGTGTGACGCTGACACCGTATCTTTCCTGAAGCTGATACTTTTCAAGCTGGGCACGTTCGAGATCGGTGACAAATCGTTTGTTTGACAAGTATTGATAATCCCGATGTCCAATATCAGCAGCAGCAGCAATTTCTCTTGCTAGTTGGATTTTAGCCTGTTGCTGAATCTTTTTAGTCTCAGTACTGATCGAGTTATGTTGTCGATCGAGTTTAGCTGTTTCTTTATGGACAGCCGCAATTTCTCGCATAATTTCTAGTGATTTTTGCGGATCTGTTTTGATTGCTTTGAT
>JANNBD010000181.1:0-4529 GCA_031385105.1 Chamaesiphon sp. OTE_78_metabat_374 | reverse complement strand
GTCAGCGACTAAAGTCACCGCTGATGATGCAATGTCCGCCTTCGCGGACTAATACTAATATTTCAGTCCGCGAAGGCGGACTTTGCGCCATGAGCACCGATTTTAATCGAGTGCGGTGTTGGAACGGAGCCGATCTTAACTACAGAATACCGCCGTTAACTTGGAGATTTTGCCCCGTCATCCAATGGGCATCATCACCGACTAAAAATGCCACCACATCAGCGATATCCTGCGGCTGTCCCAAGCGTCCCAGCGGTGTCTGACTAACGAGATGATCGATGGCAGGCTGCGGCAAAATCAAACCATCTGTGTCGGTAACTCCAGGTGAAACCACATTTACCGTCACCTGACGCTGCCCGATTTCTTTTGCCAACGCAAAGGCAAATTGTTCGCCTGCTGCTTTACTTGCGGCATACAACCCACCCGTAATTCGGGGTTGCTTGGTTGCTCCAGTCGAAAACTGCACGATCCGTCCGCCATCTTTAACGCGATGAGCGGCGGCTTGCAGCATGTACACTGCGCCTTTGACATTCACCGCAAATACTTTGTCCAAATCCTCATCTGTTAAGTCAGTATGGAGCTTATAGGCGGCGGCTCCTGCCACATTGACTACAATATCAATTGCTCCCAATTGCTTCTCCGTCTCGTCAAATAGTCGCGTTACATCAGCTCGATCCGCCACACTGCCCTGAATCGCGATCGCCTTTCCGCCATTGGCAATAATTTCTTTGACTACAGCTTCAGCCTTTTCCGGCGAAGCAACGTAGTTAACCGCCACTGCTGCTCCATCTCGTCCCAAACGCAATGCAATCGATCGACCGATTCCCCGCGATGAGGCGGTGACAACTGCGACTTTTCCGGTTAATGATGACATGCTGCTAGCCTCCTAATATAAATTTGGATTTGACTTAATTACTACGGTATACTTGATACTTACTTTTTGGGAAGTACTTACTTTTTTGTAAGTGTATTGAGAAATTTAGATGACAACAAAACAAGTAGATGGCAGAAGATTCGTCCAAACCACTTTGGGCATACTAGGTGGCAAATGGAAAATCTTGATTTTATGGAATATTCGCGATCGACCTCAACGTTTGAGTGAATTGAAACGGCTGATTCCAGCAATTAGTGAAAAGGTGCTGATTCAACAACTCCGCGATCTAGAAAAAGATGGGATCGTTCAGCGTCACGATTATGGTGAAATGCCACCCAAGGTAGATTATGCTTTTACGGAACATGGTAAAAGTTTGAAACCTGTTTTGAAGATGTTGTGCAAGTGGGGTGAAGAACATCTCAAGCAAATGGATGCTGAAGGTAAAATGGAATAGTCGATCGATTGGTTATGAAATGGATTGCTAGATTCGAGCGATTTATCTAGATTTAGAGTAGTATAGAGAAAATTTCTGAGAATTATGCTTCATTCTGATAATATCTGGAAGCGATCGAGAAGAAATACCACATCAGCAACAGTTAGCCATAATGACTTCTTTGGATCGCAAGTTTGTTTCGTATGCATTTGAGGAATTAGACTGCAAGGCGGTCAAAAAGTATTCCAGACAGTACGAAGGTGTTGATATGGCAAAACTCATCGGTGCAGACGAGGATAATTTCCCATTTCTGATTAAAGCTGACGATGATGAATATGACCTCATGTTTTGGAATAAATACAATGGCATTATGATGCAAATTGATGAAGACAGCGTGAGAGCATATGCAGCAAAGCAGTTTTTAAAAGATAATGCATATCCTGTATTCGCTAACTATGCCGAAGCTGAATCATATGCCTCCTCTCACAATTGGCCTCGAAAACAGTAGATCTTTAGGTTGGGTTGAAGAATGAAACCCAACTTACTGGATTACGATCGAATCATCCTGCCCCTTATCTATAAATTCAAGCATCTTCAGGACGGTTAGAACTCAAGCCTGTGGTATTCGATCTCAATCCTCAGTTTGAATCGATCGCTAGAAATTACCACGCCGAAATGCAGTAGCAAGGCTTAGGCGGCAAACTCTACAGCGAATCCCTTGGCAATCTCTTCATGCTCAACCTGCTCAGAACCTATTGCCACGAGCGACCCCAACCACAGCAGGTAAACGGCGGACTCGGAGAAAAACGGCTCAAACTAGTGCTGGCTTACATCGATGCCCATTTAGCCGAAAACATCGGTTTGCAAGACATGGCGGCGGTAGCAGGGCTGGGACAGCATCACTTTTCTATGATGTTTAGACAATCTACGGGAATATCGCCTTATCGGTATGTCATCGAGCGGCGGATAGACTCAGCCAAGCGGCAACTTAGGCAACAGGATGCAGCAATTATCGATGTTGCCCTAGCCTGTGGATTTGCCGACCAAAGCCATTTAACCAAGCATTTTCGCAAACTTGTCGGGATGACTCCCAGAGCATTTCGATCGGATTAACTTAACGCGATCGAAAATTGGTACGACTGTATGTAAAGTCAAGGGGGATGATATTTGCAAAAAGCGTATTGACATTGTAAATACGCTTTGCTTATGCTAGGGACTATGAATGTGTATTTCGTGCTCAATGGCATTACTTTTGCCTGGAATGACAGAAAAGCAACTCGGCAGGAGAGATTACAGTATGAAGATTGAAGCACTAAAGCAGCGATTAGACCGAAATCGTCCCATGACGAGCGTAACGATTCGGATGCCCGAAGATGTTGTTGAAGATCTAAAGAAAGTCGCTCCACTATTAGGATTTTCAGGTTATCAGCCATTAATTCGTGCTTATATCGGTCAATGTCTGCGCGTTGATTTAGAAAGATTTGAGAGCGAGACAGTGACAGCCTTGATCGCAAGTTTGAAGCGTCGAGGGGTTAGTGATGCCGTGATTGATGAAGCATTAAGTGAAGTCGTTCATGCTGAATCTCATTAATTATATCTAGCTAGCCAAAGGATCGATTTGTGACTTTTGGTTTGTTTCAAGGGCACGTTGTAGCTGTTGTGCATACAGAAAGTGAAGATTATATCCGTATTATTTCTGCAAGGAAGGCAACCAAATATGAACGAGAAAATTATTTCGTTGGCGCAGCCTCTCCATCAGAGACGCAAGTCTGAAACAGATTTACAACGACTCGATACCTCCGGTAGGCTTTGCCAACGAACGATCGATGAAGACATCGATTTATCCGACTGTCCTGAAATTACTCCAGAACAGTTTGCCAAAGGCGGTGGTGCGAAAAGGTTTACCTGTAAATAAAAATAAAGCTCAAGTGACTTTGCGAATCGATAGTGGTGTTCTAGGATGAATAACTCTGAGCTACAAATCCAAGCTCGAAAGATTCTGGATACTATTGCTTTCATGCCCTTTGAACAATGCCAACCGCTAACCCGTGGATTTGAAAGCATTCCCGCTCGTCCAGGCATATATGCAGTCAAACATAGAACCGACGGACTGCTCTATATTGGTAAAACCAAGAGTTTGCGAGAACGATTCAACGGTGGGCATAAAGCTTTTTTGTGGGCATGGCTCGATAAGTATCATGACGAAGATGTCAGGATTGCAGTACAAGTGATTGCACACTCAGGAAACCCCAAGCTACTATTAGAACTAGAAGCCATTATCCTCAGAGCAACCGAGCCACCATATAACGTTCAAATCCCAGCCGAGATGTAAAGTCATGCAAACTCAACTTCACGAACAACTTTCCCCCTCTGATGCTGAAGTTATTCTATTGCGATTACCCGAACGGATTCGTGCCGCTTTGATCGATCGAGCTACTGAAATAGAATACCCGATTGAAGCAGTTGTTGAGATGGCGATCGCTAGTTTTCTGGATACCGAAGCGCTGGGTTTTGTAGATTGTAAACCAGGGCGCGGACAGTAAATTTAGCGGAGAATCAGGAACGCTGTTTGAACGAAACTCTCTCAAACCTAGCATAACAACTCTAATGCACACAGATCGAATCATCCCGATCCTTCGGCAATAATGAGCACCAACTGGCAAAGATAAGTGCCCTAATCGTCAAAACTTCAGTTCCAGATAACATCCCGATTTAGAGTGATATCCAGAAAGTTTCTGGCGATTACCTTCGGTAGGCTACACGCCAACGCGCTGTTTTAGGATAATATTCAGAAAGTATGGCGATCGCCCATGCTAAGATCCGTCTAGCAATTCTAGTCACCACAAGCGATCGTGCTAACTGACCAACATATTTCTGAAGCACTAAGCCGTGCTTATGTGCGGGCGATCGCTGGACGTGCTGGACTCAACTTAGCCATTCGAGAATATGACTATGGTGTAGATGGCAGTTTTGACGAGGTTGTGGTGCGTCAGAGTCGTCGGGTTGAATCTGGCTTTTCTCTCAGCTTTCAACTTAAAGCCTCAATTCAATGGCAACTCGATGATACTCAGGTCATCTATGATTTAGAAGTAAAGACCTACAATGATTTGATTCTCAGACGCAGCATGAGAGCTGCCACACCTTGTGTCCTGATTTTGTTAGCTCTGCCCTCGGATTCTGCACAATGGCTCATTTGTGAAGAAACACAACTCAGGTTGCAAG
>JANNBD010000142.1:0-7847 GCA_031385105.1 Chamaesiphon sp. OTE_78_metabat_374 | reverse complement strand
AATAACTAACTAGCAACTTGGACTAGTTATCTTAACCTTGACGCTGTTTATGTTTCGGGTTGGCACAAATTACCATGACCCGGCCACGTCTACGAATGACGCGACACTTTTCACAAATCTTTTTGACAGACGCTCTGACTTTCATGCCAATTTAGACAACACTGCAAGCTTAATATTATAACATTTTTCAACAAATTGTCGGTAGTAATTACGCGACAATTTAGCTGGAGACGATCTACCAGATGGAAGAAGCGTTAAATTTTGGGGTCAATCGAGGAATATAATTACTTCTTATTCCGCAGTCTGTAAGTGATTCGTCCTTTACTGAGGTCGTAAGGTGTGAGTTCACACTTGACTCGATCGCCTTGAAGAATTTTAATATAGTTGCGACGAATTTTGCCGGAGATATGGGCTAAAACATTAAACCCGTTATCTAGATCGACTCGAAACATGGCGTTAGGCAAGGATTCTGTCACCGTGCCCTCAATTTCAATCAAATCTTGTTTAGACAATTAATAAATACCTCGAATTAGGACAGTTGAATTAGTTGAGAGTTCACTATTAGTTCTATTTTAACAGGGGCAAGGAGTGGTTGTGTTTTCGATCGAACCTGAATTATCGGTAGATCTCCACATCCTACGATTAACCAACCAACGCTTCCAAGTCGCTAGTGACTGCGGCTAAATCTCGATCGCCATTAACCTCCTGGTAAACACCCTTCTGCCGATAGTAATCGATTAGGGGGAGTGTTTGCTCATCATAGACAACCAACCGCCTGCGAATCACATCCTCAGTGTCATCGGGACGATTTTGGATAGTGGCGCGATTGAGCAATCTTTCAACTAATCGATCTTGAGGAACATCGAGATTAATTGCTAGATTATAGCTTTGACCGATTTCCACGAGTAGTTGGTCAAGAAACTCTGCCTGAGAGACATTGCGAGGGAAGCCGTCCAGAATCCAACCTGCGCTAACCGCATCAGATTGACTCAAGCGGGCGCGAATCATATCTAGAATCAGTGAGTCAGGCACTAATTCGCCTTTATCCATATAAGATTTAGCTTTTAGTCCTAACTCAGTCTGTCCTTTTACTTCAGCCCGTAAGATATCTCCAGTGGATATGTGGGGGATTTTAGCGGATTTAGCCAAGATTTGAGCTTGAGTGCCTTTGCCCGCACCAGGAGCACCGAGAAAAATTAGTCTAGTCATGGAAGTGAATAGTGGATAGCGATTCGCGTAACTCCTTCGGAGTGGCTACGCCAACGTCGGGTTCCCCGACGGTTCAGCGAATCAAGACAGTGGATCGTGGACCGTGAAGATAAGTGGTGCGGATAGTGGGTGAACTGTAAGAATTAATTGCGATCCACTATCCACTATTCACTATCCACTAATCCTTACCAATCATCCCTTCGTAACGTTGGGAGATTACGAGAGTTTGAATTTGTTTAGCAGTATCGATCGCAACACTGACTAAAATCAAGAGGGACGTTGCGCCAAAACCTTTGAAAGTACTGACATTTAGAGCACTCTCGATTGCCGTTGGGACAGTTGCGACAACGCCCAAGAAAATCGCCCCTAGTAACGTAAGTCGAGTCAGGATACTCTCGATATATTTACTAGTCGCCACACCTGGGCGCACACCTGGGATGCTTGCACCCATTTTTTTGAGGTTCTGCGCCATGTCGATGGGGTTCACCACTAGCGAACTATAGAAATAGCTAAAGAAAACAATCAAGATCAGATAAAACGGTACATAACCACTTCCGCTCGGAGACAGGAAATCTTTGATCTTTGTTACTACTTCAACGACACCACTACCAGCACCACTAGTCGCAATAAAAGATGCTAGGGCACCAGGTAAGATTAATACTGAAGACGCGAAGATAATTGGCATTACTCCACCTTGGTTGAGACGCAGTGGCAGGTAGCTAGTGCGCTCCCGCTGAATTCTCCGCCCAACTTGGCGACGAGCCGAGATGATTGGAATCCGACGGGTGCCTTCTTGCACAAAGACAATACCTACCGTCATCAAGATGAAGACTGCTAGTAGTGCGATGGTTGGTGTAAGGATCGAGCTATCATTTTGAGCCAGAGTAAACGTGTCGGAGAATGATTTAGGTAAAACAGCAACTATGTTTAAGAAGATCAATAGTGAAGCACCATTACCAATCCCCTTCTCAGTAATTAGTTCTGATATCCACATCACAAACATTGCACCAGCAGTTAGAGCCATTGCGGTACTGACGATGAAGAATATCCCTGGAGTATGTCCAGGTAAGAGGTACTTCGCTACCCCATTGCTATCAACTTGATTATTGAGGTACAGAGCGAAGCCAAGACTTTGGACAAATCCCCAGCCAACTGCCACGTAACGGGTAATCTGGGAAATCTTGCGCCGCCCAGCTTCACCTTCTTCTTTTTGCAACTTTTCAAGCCCAGGTAGAGCTGTGGTCAGCAACTGAATAATAATCGAAGCATTGATGTAAGGAATAATACCTAATGCAAAAATTCCTAATGTCGATAAACCTCCAGAGAAAATATCCAAAACACCAAATGCGGGGTTGTTCTTGAAATCTTCAGCAAACTTGAGTCGATCGATTCCAGGGACTGGGATAAATGTACCAAACCGCGCCAAAATCAGCATACCTAGAGTGACCAGGACTCTTCCTCTCAAGCCAGCCGCCTGAGCCATTTGCACGAACGTCTCTTGGGGGGACGGTGCTTTTTCTCTACTAGCGTCCATCTAAAATTACCTCAGTAAATTTTTAATATCAAATCTCAAATATAAAGAACTGTTACCTTTATGAATTTAAGTATACAATTCTCCAGTTAATTCTGGGAATGAAAAAAAGAATCCAGCACTGCCAATCTCATGTCAGCGGCAATGCTGGATCTAGTTATTTTTTAGGGTTGCGACAATTTGGCAGATGCAGACATCTTAAATTACTTCGCAAGTACCACCAGCGGCTTCAATCTTAGCTTTTGCTCCGGTTGTGAAGGCTGCTGCCTTGCAATTGAGTGCGACAGTGATTTCGCCTTCACCCAAAAGCTTCAAAGGGCCATCATTAGTTGTAACAATGCCAGCCTTCAGCAGAGATTGTAATGAAACTTCAGTGTTGGCAGGTAATTCGGCTAATTTGTAAACGTTAATTACCGTGAAAAACTTTTGGTTGATCAGCGGGAAGTGCTTTAGTTTAGGCAAACGACGATAAAGGGGCATTTGACCACCTTCAAATCCAGGACGGGTAGGACTACCAGAACGGGATTTTTGACCGCGCATCCCAAAACCACCACTGGCACCTTGTCCAGCAGCAATACCCCGACCGATGCGGCGTTTACGGTGTTTAGAACCCGCTTTGGGTTTTAGATCTGTTAATCTCATTTTGGTGAATAGTGAATAGTGGATGGTGGATAGTGAATAGGTTTGTAGGTTGGGTAGCGCAACGTGTTGGCCCAGTTGCTCGGAACGAGAACATCCAACACTCTCATTAATTGCTTGTTGTAGATGTTGGGTTTTCACGAAATAAGAGGCTATGCCCAAACTTCATTTCACCCAACCTACAGCTACTCTCTATTCCCTAATCCCTGTTATGCAAATAGATCGGCAACGGTTAAACCACGATCTTCAGCAACTTGGTTGAAGCTACGCAGCGTTTTGAGCGCGTTGACTGCGGCACGGGCATTGTTTAGAGGATTGCCAGAACCGAGTTGTTTCGCGAGGATGTTTTTGACTCCAGCGAGTTCTAAGACTGTGCGGACAGCTCCACCAGCAATTACACCAGTACCAGGAGCCGCAGGGCGCATCATTACATTAGCACCACCGCCACCACCGACGATCGGATGTGGAATAGTATTAGATTTGGTCAATGGAATAGTGATCAGGTGTTTTTTACCATCGGCTACGCCTTTGCGAACTGCACCGATTACGTCGCTAGCTTTACCAACGCCCACGCCGACTTCACCTTTTTCGTTACCGATTAAGACGATGGCACGGAAGCTGAGTTTTTTACCACCCTTAACTACCTTGCTCACCCGACGGATTTGGATTACCCGTTCTTGGTAAGTGATTTCTTTTTCTTCTTTTTTGCCTCGGCTGCCGCCTTTGCCGCCGCCTTTGCCACCGCCGCCACCGCGACGATCTCCGCCACGTTCGCCGCCGCCGCTACCGCCGCCACCGCGACGTTCCTGTTGTTCTTGTGCCATAATCTGATATTTTAGACTGAGTTACGATTAGAAATTCAAGCCAGCTTCACGAGCAGCGTCAGCCAAAGCTTGGACGCGACCATGATAAAGATTACCACCTCGATCGAATACGACCGTTTCGATCCCCTTTGCTTTGGCACGCTCGGCAACCAATTTTCCAACTTCAATGGCTGCGGCAATATTACCACCACTAGCTAGTCTGGATTTGAGTTCGGGTTCGAGGGTGGATGCTGCTGCGACAGTATGCTGCTCAACGTCATCAATGATTTGAGCGTAGATGTGTTGGTGGGATCTAAATACCGCCAGACGGGGACGTTCGGTAGAGCCACTTACGTCCTTACGAACGCGACGGTGCCGACGCTGAACTGATTCTTTACGAGTTAATTTCATTTTATATCCTATTTCTTCCCAGATTTACCAGCTTTACGGCGGACAACTTCACCTTCATAGCGAATTCCCTTACCTTTGTAAACTTCTGGTGGGCGAACTTCGCGGATCTTAGCAGCAGTATTACCGACTAATTCTTTATCAATGCCACTAATGGTTACACTAGTGTTTTTTTCCTTGGGTACTTCAATCGTGATTCCGGCTGGCGGATCGATTTTAACAGGGAGACTATAACCTACGTTCAATACTAGGATTTTGCCATCAACTGCTGCTCGATAACCCACACCCTGGATTTCCAATTTCTTCTGGAATCCGGTGGATACACCTTCAACCATGTTCGCGACTAGTGTCCGACACAATCCGTGTCTTTGACGAGCTGGACGGGAATCATTTACCCGATTTACCATGACAGTTTCGCCTTCCATGACGACAACTACTTCAGCAGGGAGAACGCGAGATAGTTCACCTTTAGGGCCTTTTACAACTACTGATTGACCATCGATTGCGATGGTAACTTTCGCAGGTAAAAGAATTGGACGTTTTCCAATTCTAGACATAATTAATTATTTACTCCTTGTCAATGAATCGCGATCTACATATGTACATCGCCGAGATGAATATTTGAGCCAGGGGAGTAAGATTTAGTACATATAAAGTGACTAATTCAGTGAGATTAAGCCTAATTGATTAGACTAACTTAATTTCTACTTACTGACTACTTGAGAACCTGTTACCAGACGTAACAGAGGATTTCGCCGCCTAAGCCTTGTTTACGGGCTTCGCGATCGGTCATAATTCCACTAGATGTGGAGATGACAGCGATTCCAATCCCGCCCAAAACTTTAGGTAAGTCTTTGTGGTTGGAATAAACGCGCAATCCAGGCTTGCTGACTCGTTTGAGTGCAGTAACGATGGGTTGGCGGTTTTTGCCTTTATATCTCAGGGTGAGAACGAGCTTTTTGTCAATCCCTTCACCAACTTCTTCATAGTCACCAACATAGCCTTCTTGTTTGAGGACTTTAGCGATGCTGCGAGTCAGTTTAGTCGCGGGGAGATTGGTGGTTTGATGTTTGACGATGCTCGCATTCCGAATGCGAGTCAGCATGTCTGAGATGGTATCGTGTGCCGCCATTTGTTGTTTAGGGTGAAAATTAGTGAATAGTGGATAGTGGATAGACAGGTAGTGAATAGGGGTGAGTTATTACTCTCCATCGATCCATACCACGATTGCTGTTGCCTAGAGAAGTTAGCTGGCGCGGAAGGGCATTCCCATTTCTTTTAATAATGCGCGCCCGGCTTCGTCGTTATCGGCTGTGGTGATAATCGAGATGTCCATCCCGCGAATTTGGTCGATTTGATCGTACTCAATTTCAGGGAAAATCAGTTGTTCGCGAATACCAATACTATAGTTACCGCGACCGTCAAAACTTTTGGGGCTGATGCCTCGGAAGTCCCGAATCCGGGGGAGTGTGAGGTTGATAAATCTGTCGAGGAAAGCGTACATCCGATCGCCCCGCAGTGTGACCATCACGCCTACGGGCATACCAGCCCGGATTTTAAAGCCCGCAATTGCTTTCTTCGCACGGGTGACAACTGGCTTCTGACCAGTGATTTTGGCGATTTCAGTCAGCGAAGATTCTAGAGCTTTAGCATTTGTCGCTGCTTCGCCAAGTCCTCTGTTGACTGTAATTTTAATCACTTTAGGCACTTGCAGCACATTGGTATAACCAAATTGCTCCATTAGCTTGGGCGTAATTTCTTTTTGAAACTTAGTTTTAAGTTGTTGTGCCATAATCTTGATTTGTGTAATTTTCCTGGGCTTGGTCAGGAGAACAGTTAACAGTAATAATTTAATTAAAATTAATTACTGAATTAGTCGATAATCTCACCAGTTTTTTTCAGTACCCGCACTTTCTTGCCTTCAGCGTTCACGGTGTAACCGATCCGACTAGCAACGTTGGAGGTAGTTGAATAAATCATCACCTTTGAGCTGTGAATCGGTGATTCGGAAGTATCAATCCGACCAGTTTCGCCTTCTTGAGCTGGTTTGATGTGCTTAGTGCGAATGCTTACGCCTTTGACAATTACTTTGCTCAGTTCAGGAATGGATTTGAGAACTTCGCCGATCTTGCCCTTGTCACTACCGGAGATGATTTGCACGGTGTCGCCTTTTTTGACGTGCATCCGGTGCTTTACTTTTGGTTTTTGTCTTGCCATTTTTTAGAGTACCTCTGGAGCCAGGGAGACGATTTTGGTGAAGCTTTTTTCACGAAGTTCGCGAGCGACTGGGCCGAAAACGCGAGTACCTCTGGGGTTGCCGTCAGCATTTACGAGCACAGCGGCATTATCATCAAATCGAATGCTCATGCCACTGTCGCGGCGCATGGTATGACGGGTACGCACGATTACTGCCCGAACTACTTCGGATTTCTTGACTGCCATGTTGGGAGTGGCATCTTTGACAACTGCGATGATGGTGTCGCCTACGCCGCCGTAAGTACGATTACCCGCGCCAAGGACACGAATACACATAATTTTACGAGCACCGCTGTTATCCGCAACGGTTAAGTAACTTTCTTGTTGAATCATTGTAAGTAAGGGAGTTGGGAGTTGGGAGTTGGGAGTTGCGGCTCGCCTTCCCCGACGGTTTAGCGAGACAAGATAGGAACTTGGGAGTTATGAGAGTTTCTAACAACTAGCTTTACCCCTGATTTTAACTATCATTCCAACCCCAACTATTTAGGTTGCTTTGGTGCTGAGGATTTCAGCTAGTGTCCAGCGTTTGGTGCGGCTTAGAGGTCTGGTTTCGGAAATCTTAACTCTGTCGCCTTCTTTACATTGGTTTTCTTCGTCGTGAACCTTGTATCTTTTGGTTCTGACAACTACTTTGCCGTATTTCGAGTGAGCGGAACGATTTTCGATCGATACCACTATCGTCTTTTGCATTTTGTTGCTGACAACGATGCCAACTCTTTCTTTTGCTGCCATTTTGTGTTAGTTGCTTTGTGTATTGAGTGGACTAAACCTTGGCGGTTTTACGTTGGTGTTCCACGGTCAACAACTGCGCTAATTTATGGCGGTTATGTTTGAATTCGTGGGTTTTGTCTAACCGACGGGTAGCTTGGCGGAGGCGCAAGTCAAACAGATTCCGTTTGACAGCGATGATCTCAGCAGCTAATTCTTCGTCGGTTAGGACTGTTACTTCGGCGATTTTTGGCAGAGCCATAACCTTAATCTACTTCGTCTTCTAAATGTGC
>JANNBD010000096.1:0-3208 GCA_031385105.1 Chamaesiphon sp. OTE_78_metabat_374 | reverse complement strand
ATTTGGACGATCGCATCTGCTAATCCATCACTACTATCCATGCCGGAAATGGGAAAAATTTGATTTGAATTCAATCTCAAATCATCGAGAATTGGCAGAATATCTAGTCGCGGCTGGGGGCGTTGATGGGCAGTAATTAATCTTTGTCGGTGTACCTGTAAATCATCTAGATCCGTAAACTTATTTAGTTCAGAATCGAGGAGTAGCTGCAACCCAGCATGAGAGTCACCATGATAACCCGTCACGACGATCGCATCGTCAATTTGGGCAGTCGATCGAGCAATCACCCGATCTTTACTGACCGCACCTAGCGCGGTAATAGCTATCGTAATCACACTCGATCTCGTCAAATCTCCGCCGACGATACCTGTACCGTATCGCTCCAGACAAGCCTGCATTCCCCCATAGAGATGCTCCAGCCAGACGACAGGTAAGTCTGGGGGTAAACTCAAGCCAACGGTGATTCCCAAGGGTGTAGCACCCATCGCCGCTAGATCGGACAGATTCGCCGCCACCGATCTCCAGCCGACATCAAAAGGACTGGTAGTTCGATCGCTAAAATGCACCCCATCAACTAAGATATCTGTAGTCACCACCAGCTCACAACCTGCTGGTGGATGCAAAACTGCCCCATCATCGCCGATCGTATTTGGTAGACAATAGGGCTTGATTAACTTTAATAATCCTTGTTCGCCAAGATCGCTAATTAGCATTTTGCTGGTATGTTACCTCATCCTTCCTGCCCATAGCCTAAATCAAACCCAATTAAAGATCCAAAAATTCCAAAGCCTGTCGAATAATGCTGATTTCTCGATCGATAATCCCAGATAGATTGGCAACCAAAATACAAAGCTAGCCGCAACGCTAAAAATTGTGGTCAAGCCAGCTACTTGCCACAATCTAGAACTACTTCGCAACCACAAATCGACAAACCAGGCTAATCCCATCATCGCAAATAAAACGGCACCCATGTAGTGGTAAATAAATAAGCAGCGCGTTACTCTCACCCAAGGTAACAAATTAGCAGCATAATTAACTACTATAAATATCGGCACACCAATATAATTAAGATTTAGACTTGGAATTGGTTCTAAAGTAGCTCTTACACTAGTTAATTTATTAGTAATTAGCCAGACATTTTTAATTACTAACCAACCACACCCCAAAACTGCTGCAAATGCAGACCACCACAGCACTGGATTCCCCATTCCGTGGACATCGTAATAATAACCTGGTTCATATTCTTTGAAATAGTAGGCAAGCGGACGCATTAACAGCGGCCAAGTGTACCAGTTTGCACAGTATGGATGAATTCCAGTATCGTTGCCAACCTCTTTATGGTAGTTGAGAATTGCTAACTGAACATCAATAAAATTTGGGATAGGATTCTGGATCAGATGCGGAATCCACAATAAACTATAGGTGACAATTGGGAAGATTACTAAGCTCAGAACAATTTCAACTTTCCGAATCTGTACTAATCGATCGAATAGTGAAATAAGATTATCTGGCTCTGATCGATCTGGCCGCACAACTTGCCAAATTTCAGCCCCGATAATGAGTAAATAGATACCTATCAAAAATGATAGTCCATTCCATTTGCAAGCAATTGATGCTCCAAAGGAGATCCCTGCACCTGCTAATAAAAATCGCGAATATCTTCTAGGTTTATTGATAGTCATCAATACTAATAACTGCCCCAATAATCCAAAGAAGATCAAAAATATATTGTTCAAAGCATAGCGAGAATCAATCAGAAACAATCCATCTAGGCTAATAAATAAAGCTGCTAAAAAAGCATAGCTAGTTTTCTGACTTAGTTGGTAAGCTAATCCAGCAACTAGTAGCGGAATTAAGGAGCCAAACAAGGCATTCATCCAGCGATAGCTGAAGGTTGAATGTAATGAACCAGTGAGGGTATTTGTGGTGTCCTGACCGATTGGTAATCGATCGCCAATCCAAATCCCGATCGCAATCAGATATTGGCTCAGTGGTGGATGTGAATTGAAGAATTTTGTATTGGTAAGATAATTGTTTGCAAATTTAGCATAATAAACTTCATCAAAAACAAGCTCATTAAATCTACCCAATCCCCAAAATCTCAGCATCACTGAAATGATCCAGATGATAACTACGCCCCAAACTGCCAGCCGACGGTTGCTAGCTAGATCTAAATTTATGGCCATGAATTTATTTAGATTGTAACTGCGAGGGTAGGTGATGATACTTGAGATAATAGCCACCGCTACTGATTAAAATAATCAAGATTGCGCCAATCCCTAATGGATTGGGCAACCAAAATATTGCATCAAGATGATTTAGTTCACCAGGCTGAAGTTGCCACTGGACTTGATTTTGGTTTGGTACTTTCACGCCGATAGTATTTCCAGCGGCATCACTAGTTTGAACACCCCAAGGACTTTGCAGTCTAAAGTTAAGATCCACAAAGTTTTGGGCCGCAATGGTCGCCTGTGAATCACTGGGTTTAGGCGATAGCAACCGCAGATCGATATCATAGATTAGGTGATTTCTAACTGCGACTAAAAAGTTACTCTGATTAACTCGCATGTGAGCGTTAAACTTAGCTCGTTCTGCCTTATTTGCCGAAGTGGGATTAAAGTATCGATCGATCTTCGAGACTAGTTCTTGAACGTTGTTAAATGGGATAATTACTTTAAATTCTCGATCGCCAATTCGTTCAATCTTACCTTCGGCTTGTTTTGTCCGCTGCTCAATACTGGCGACCCATGTTTGGACAGCTTGCTGATTAAAACTATTTAATTGTTCGCCAAGTTGGATGTGCTCGACAATCTCACCATAGTTTAAGCTAGTAAAATTCACACCAGTATCATACTTGACGCAACCAGATAAGCCGATCGCGATCGTGCAAAATAAGATTGCTAATTGTCGATTGATTAAATTTAGGCACCAATTGACAATTTTGACCAGATTATCTGCGCCAATAATAATAGTTCTCATAAAAAATGTTTGGGAAGTTCCAGCCAGCTATTCCTGGGTTTAGTTTAACATGCTATAATCAGGGGCTTTGCCACTGCTAATCGACTCTGCTCTATGAAAGCTCAAACTATCGCCCGTGAGTTAGCTCTGCTAGCTCTGCCCCAGTTATCAAAGGCGCAGAAGAAACTAGCGCAAGCGCAACCCCGTGAATTGCAGTTGACGCTGGAGGAGATGATGGTCAAAGCAATCT
>JANNBD010000095.1:0-18348 GCA_031385105.1 Chamaesiphon sp. OTE_78_metabat_374 | reverse complement strand
CAAACGCTCTCCTAGCCGCTGAATTGCCGAACGCAGTTGTAAGCTATAAGCAGCCCCTGCACACCCCTCCAGCATCCGCGCTCCTAGCGTTAGCGCAAATAATTCACCTTCACCGAGGGGAATAGTCGGCAGATTCCAGTTCCGGTCGGTATAGTGCCAACCATTGGTTTTGGTATACTCGATCGGGGCATGATAGCGGTCTCGCAAAAACTCCAGATCGTTCCGAATCGTGCGCTCGGTAACTTCTACTTCCGCTCCTAAACTACTGGCGGTATGTTTGCTCGTTGCTTGCTGACGGAATATTTCATCAATTCTGATCAAGCGTTCGAGCTTAATTGGCGTAGTTGATTTCATTGCTGATTGGGTTAACTACACCCAGAATACCCAACCAAGTCGGAAAAAACCTTTCCTACTTAAAAATATCTCGAACAAGTAGGAAGATCGATCGAGGATTCTAATATTTAGAAAATAGCCACTCAAAATGTTTGTTAGATAGAAATATTGACATACTCCCCATAGCTTCACTCTCTCACCGCAAGCGGCTCGATTCATTAAGCAAGGGGATTCTTATTCCTGGCTCATCGAAGTCTGCTTACTGAATCAAATCGCTTTTCAACAGCAGAGGCAGTCTTCTCCCCAGGCTTTTCCCGATTAATCGGAGGATTCTTCTTGCCCAGAAGTACCTTTGTTGTTCCACTCAACACCCAAAATATTCAAGCCTTTGTACAAGATATTCAACGCAGCATTTGTATCTCTGCATATCTCAATCTTGCAGTTAGGGCATGAATGAGTTCTGGTGCTGAGGGACTTTTTGACCCGATGACCACAATTAGAGCAATCTTGGGATGTGTGGGCAGGATTAACCGCTACAACTGCTTTGTCCCAAATTTTGCCGTAGTAGTCTAGCCACTGAGTGTATTGATACCAGCCAGCATCAGAAATAGACTTAGCCAAGTGATGATTCTTGACCATGTTCGCAATCTTCAAATCTTCGTAGACGACGACATCGTTAGATGCTACTACGCACCGAGCCTGTTTTATAGCCCAGTCTTTACGCTGTCTAGTTACTTTAAGATGGATTTTACCTAGTCTTTTCCGAGCCTTGTGATAGTTCTTTGATTGAGGTTTAGCACCCTGTCTTGTCTCGCTTTTCGCGTCGGGGAACCCGACGGGCGCGAGCCGCTTCACAAATTTCTTGCTTAATAGTCGCTGTGCTTTCTTGAGTTGCTTTTCAGCCCTCCTCAAGAATTGCGGGTATATCACGGCATTGTCGTTTTGGTCTTTAGTGAAAAACTTCAGCCCTAGATCCAACCCGACAACATTGCCTGAATATACACCCCGCTCTTTACGGTCTGCATCAAAACAGAATTGAGCATAATACCCATCGGCTCTCCGCACGATCCGCACACGATTAATTTTTAGCCTATGCAAGTCTTCCTGCGTTTCATTGTTGCAAAATATTGACAATGTTCCAATCTCAAAGCCATCAGTGAATGTGACTGACTTGCAATCATCCGATAGCTTCCAACCTGAAACCTTATACTCAACAGAGCGACAATGTTTTTTGAACTTAGGAAAACCTGTCTTGGAAAATCGCTCCACTTGGGGAAACCCCAAGACCGCGTTTTCCGCTTTTTTACCTGCACCTTTTTTGCATCGGGCGTAGAAGCTGGAGATAGCAGCCCAAGCACGTTCAGCACTAGCTTGACGAGCAGCGGAGTTAAGCTTTTTAGCAAAGTCAAACTCTTTAGCTAAGTCCTTGCAGATGCTGTACAAGTCGGCTTTACTAGTACCTTGATTGTCCATCCAATAGCGAACGGCTTTGTTCCGAATGAACTGCGCTGTTCGGATGGCTTCATCAATGGCAGAATATTGCTCTGCTGTACCGTGTTTTAACTTGGCTTCTCTAACTATCATGAAGCTGTAATACCATAGTTTTATCTAGGAAAATTCAGATAAAATGCGACATCTACCTGTATTATCTTGCGCGCATACTGGGGCTAAAGCCCTATAATCGTTTCTAGGCGACTAAAGTCGCGACAGCGTTCATCCCCACCGTTGAATGAATCAGGGGGCTTTCCACCCGCCCTTCGGTAAAATGACCAGAGGTCGATCGAAAGGATCAATCACTGGTCATCAATCAGATTCTAGCCGACATTTACTTTAACGATTTTGTTTTTCTCTTCCTCTGCCTTAGGCAAAACTAGCTTGAGAATACCGTCTTTGTAGTCCGCTTGAACATTGGTATTTTGAATCCTTACAGGTAGCGGGATGACACGCTGAAATCGACCATAGCGAAACTCGCTGCGAGTCATTCCTTTGTCTTCAGTTACCGCTTCTTCTTTGCGTTCTCCACTGACAGCTACAGTATCGGCAGTCACTTGGATCTCAATGTCTTTGGCACTCATCCCTGGTGCTTCGATACTTAAATGGATTGCTTCAGATGTTTCCTGCAATTCGGCAGATGGAACGAAAGATTGGAGCGAGTTTTTACTTTCGCTATTAGTTGTATTGAGCGTATCAAACAAACGGTTCATACTCCGTTGTAAGTAATCAGTCTCTTCAAATGGTTGCCAACGAATCAGAGCCATAACAATCACCTTTTATTTAACTAAACTACTAATCGGTTAACGACTTGCATTTAATTTAACGTAGCTCTTTGGCGGTAGTAGTTCGGTTCTCTGGAATTATAAAAGTTGTTTTTACCGAACAATTATCAAAACCAGCCGCCGTTACTTGATGGCAACACTGTAACGTTCGCGGCAGAGAAGCGTTTGCTCGTGCCTTTAGCGTCTCGACTGAAAAACATGGTCTAACTTCGTTGACGCAACTTCGGCTTTTCTCTCGGTGTTACCGGATCGACCTTGGCAGCAATCACCGATCGAATATCTTCCGGTACACTAGTAAAGAACTTGTATCCAGTCAGCTTCTCGACTTCTTGCACTGAAGTTTGATACTGCTGCCAAGGGTCATTTTTGATTCCCTGTTTGTTTGGCATGATCACTGCAATGGCGCGGGTATTCTTATTCACTCCAGCCACGCCAGAATTGGGCGTATCCAGTACCAATATCACTTTCCACGTCACAGCAGGTACTAAGACTTTACCCTGCCCTACAGTTGCTTTTAGACCATTTTTACCGATCCCACCTTGTCCATGTCCACCGGAGACAATAAATAGTTCCTTGCCAGATCTGACTAATTGACGAGAATAGTTTTCTAACTGTACCCACGGCCCCTGATTATTGTCAGGCGATTGGGGCAGGATATTCGTCATCAAAAATGTTTGAGCATTGTCTTCTGGAGATCTGCTCCGATCCTCAGAGTTGGTCATGTGACCACGATCGAATCCGCTGCCTGTATAGTCACTGGGCTTAATTTGTGCCCAGGTTGCGGGTAACTCCTGATCGGGAGCAAAACTACCTGTCCGACGGGCATCACCCAACCAGGTAGAATTAAGTTCCCACGACACCCAATTTGGAATGCCCTTATTTTTAGAGTAAGAGAGCGCGTACTGCGGACGAGCAATCAAGTAATTCTCGGCATTACCTGGAGAACTAGTTGCTTGAGATGGGTTGCCCATCAGCAGATTGATATTACCTGTGGGTTGCTGCCCCAGCGGGATATCAGGGTTTCGACAAGATACCAAGCTAACGGCGATCGTCAGTACCAGAAAATAAGCTATTCTTCGCACAGTCTTTCAACATCTAAATCAAAACTATCTGACTCAATTTCCACGCTCAATCTTAATCTTCGGTGGAACGAGGCATATCGTCATGATACAGCGCATCTAGTCTCGCCCGAGCGTCCTCAATACTGATTGACTTCATAATCAACAGCGGTTCATTGGTAACATTGCCCATTTCATCCAATAACTCAGGGTGTGGCACCGCACCTGTGCGGTAGTTGTAACCCTGGAAATTCTGATTGGTGATCCCTCTCGGCTGTGACGCATCCATACTAAAACCAATCAAGCTGCGAATCAAATTACCGATCGCGAGGAATGCCAAAATGGTAAAGGCAATTAAATAGATTATTTGTAACATGTGGTTGTCCTACACAATGAGCGAGAGATGGATGTAGCAATTAGAAGCTGGATGGAATCTGGGGGTTGATTTAGCGATGCTGGTCAAAGTCTGGATCTACTGTTCTTTATGAGAGGCGATCGGAAAACATCCCGATTATTGTCCTTCTAGTTTAGTCTGTTTCGACTGTCTTAACTGCATGGATACGTGCCAGCATTCGGTCACAATTTTGTGCCAAGCAACCATTTGACTTGGCTCGATTCCCGCTTGACCATCAACAGCTTGGAATAATAATTTGGCAATACTGACTTCGTGCTGTGCCTGATTGACTCGATCAAGTAATTGGGACTGCTCGACTGGACTAAGGAAGTCAATGCGTTCTTTTTCGAGTAGTTCTTTGGATTGACTAAACCAGTAGTCAAAGTCTACCAGTAGCGGCTGGAGGATGGTCTGGAGCAGTTCTTGTTCGGATGGTTGGGGCATGGGTACTATCGCCAAAGGCGGGGCTAGGCCAACGGCTACGCTCTGCTGAAGCAGACGCTTCGCGAACAGTAACCTTGGGGAATGGGACTGGGAAACTGGGAAATTAAATGGATCTGGTTGGGTGAAAATTGGAATTTTTGTGCTCCTGTCACTATTTTAGTTGTTTTTTACAATTCTTAACAAAAAAAATCATAATTGACACAATTGATAGTGAATGAACTGGGGTGGGTACCTTTAGAGAGAACAACTGATGAAGCTTTGACTTTTGGAGTCGATCGAGGTTACAATAGTACCTATGCACCAAGCTTTTGCTAGTTAAACTAAAGCTAAAATAATTTCACAGTCAAACACCTCCGAGATGCGGCAAGTTGTTGCGTTGGGGTTGAACCCCTAACCCCCAATCTCTAACCCCTAACACCTAATTCAATGGCAACCCAAATCACAAATAGCCCAGACAGACAGAAAGCCCTCAATTTAGTCCTCAGCCAGATCGAGAAATCTTTTGGGAAAGGAGCCATCATGCGCCTTGGGGATGCGACTCGGATGCGGATCGAAACCATTTCGAGCGGCGCAATGACACTGGATATTGCTCTGGGCGGCGGTTTACCCAAAGGTAGAGTGATCGAAATCTATGGTCCAGAAAGTTCGGGTAAAACAACTCTCGCGCTTCACGCAATCTCTGAAATCCAAAAAGCAGGTGGAGTAGCTGCTTTCGTTGATGCCGAACATGCTCTAGATCCGACTTATTCCGCAGCATTGGGTGTAGATATCAATAACCTGCTTGTTTCCCAGCCAGACTCTGGTGAAGCAGCTCTAGAAATTGTCGATCAATTAGTCCGCTCGGCGGCAGTAGATATCGTCGTAATTGACTCGGTGGCGGCACTGGTACCGCGCGCTGAAATCGAGGGCGATATGGGCGATTCACATATGGGCTTGCAGGCGCGATTGATGAGTCAAGCTTTGCGAAAAATTACTGGCAGTATTGCCAAGTCAGGTTGCACGGTAATTTTCATCAACCAACTCCGTCAAAAAATCGGCGTTGTCTATGGTAGCCCCGAGACAACAACGGGTGGTACCGCGCTCAAGTTCTACGCATCAGTTAGACTGGACATCCGCCGGATTCAAACTCTCAAGCGCGCCAACGATGGGGAATATGGTAATCGCGTCAAAGTAAAAGTTGCTAAAAATAAAGTCGCTCCACCTTTTCGGATTGCGGAGTTTGACATCATCTTTGGAAAAGGAATCTCTACCGTCGGTTGTTTGGTAGATCTAGCCGAAGAAACTGGAATCATCACTCGCCGTGGTGCTTGGTACAGCTACAAAGGTGATAATATCGCCCAAGGCCGCGACAATACAGTCAAGTACCTAGAAGAAAAGCAAGAACTGGTGGTAGAAGTCCAAAAGCTGGTGCTCGACAAGCTCCATGCTGGCACACCAGTCTCAGCGAATACCCTCAAGCAAGCTGAGGAGGAAAGCGATGATGACGATGGTGAAACTGAAGAATAAATAATTAATTTAATTACACCCTGCAAAAGTAGGGGCAACTTATGAGTTGCCCCTACTTTTGCGGTGTTCAATCACGATCTGCCCGTTAGATATCTAATTCGCGACTAAAAATGTAGTAAGTAGGCTAGCTTAATTAAATATAAGATACCTTTGTAGGGTGGGCACTGCCCACCAGCTAGGTTTCACGCATAATCTATCTTATAGAGAATTGCACCTACCTACTTAACTACGACATTTATCACTTCCAACCTAGTCGTGTCATCACAAACATTTTCGCAAAAGTAGTTGAAGATAGATTTAAGTCAAAATTGAGCGGACAAACACATTAGACCTCAGTGTTTTTACTGAGGTCAAAAAGATCAATCTTGATTGATTACTGATGATGAGTAATCCCACTGATGGAATTTGGAGGGATCTGAGATTAAACTCGATGAGACATGATCCACAAATGATTGTCTTAAATTAATTAAAATCAAGCCGTGCTACATTTGCTCATATCTAATATCAACTCTTAATTAGAAAAGTTAAATGACTACCGTTTTAGAATGCGACCTGAAGCACCATAGTTTACAATTACTGCGAGAATACAAACAGACTGGCAAAGCAAGACTGCGAAACCAGCTTGTAGAATTAAACTTGGGATTAGTGCGGAAGGAAGCACACTATTGGACAAGTCAGTGTCAAGAAACCTATGACGATCTGCTGCAAGTTGGTAGCATTGGGCTACTTAATGCGATCGATAAATTTGAAATTGAAAAAGGGTATGCACTTAGTACCTTTGCAATTCCCTATATTAGGGGCGAGATTCAGCACTATCTGCGGGATAAAAGTTCGGTATTAAAAATGCCCCGTCGCTGGTTTGCCCTCGTCCAACAAGCAGGCACCATTACCAAAGAATTTCAAGCCCAGCACCTACGTCCACCCGCAGAAGCGGAAATCGCCACCGCGCTGGATATTTCAGTGCTGGAATGGCAAGAAATCAAAATGGCGTACCAGAATCGCCAACCAGTCAGCCTAGATGCGCCGATGGGCACTGATGAAGATGCTAATAATTTAGCAGACTTACTACCCGATCGACACTACCAGAGTTTCCAGCTCTATCAAGAAGATCGAATTCGCGTTCAACAGAGTTTGATTGCCCTCGAACAGCACACTCGCCAGATTTTGGAATTTGTTTTTCTCCACGATCTGACTCAGAAGCAAGTGGCCGAAAAGATGGATATTAGTGTGATTACGGTGTCTCGCCATGTCAAAAAAGGACTAAGCGTTTTGAAACTAATGCTGGTAAACAACGACGCTTAGAGCTAGAAAACAACCAGTCGACATGGGTTGTCTAATTGGTAACTCTCGATCGCGATTATCACTCCAAATCGGGGAATTATAAAAGTAGACAGATTAGTGTCTCAATCAATAACCACGAGTAAACGTCTAATCACTCCGGCTGTTATCAAATTTATATGTCTATAGATATTCAGGGAAACGAGGTATAGGAAATAATGAATAAATATTGGTTTTATCTGGGTGCAATCAGCAGTTTATCTATCCTCACCACTAGCTGTGGTGGCGATAGTAAGCCCCCTACTCCTGCTGCTAGTCCTGCCGCTGTTGCCCCTGCTGCCACCGCGCCAGCTACTCCAACACCTGCTGCTGCTAATCCAACTGCAAAAACAACTCCAGCCGCTACCGCAGCCAAGCCCACAGTTCCAGGCAAGACTCCAGTTGCCATCAAACCTGTCTCAGTTGACGTTGCCGCAGGATTGATCCCACCTACTGATGGTGAAAGCTGGGCAAAAACTGTCGCCAAAGGTCGCCCCGATCCGTTTGGGATGCTGGCGTTGCAGCCAATTGAAGTAATTGAGCCAATCGATCCGCTGGTTCAAGCGGCGAAACCTCAACAGCCATCAGCAAAAGTTGCTACGAATACTCCGGCGGCTAAACCATCAGTACTTCCAACAATCAAAATTGCCACAGGTTCAACTAAAACTACTAAAGTTTCTGGCAGCCAAAAGATTGCTAGTAATGGCAAAAATCAGACAGTAGCGATTTCGGCAATTCCTAGATCTGGCGTTAATAGAACTCTGCCCAAAATTACTGTGGCACTCAAAGAACCTGTGATCGCCACCGCGAAGACAACTGCTAAAACTGTCAGTAATAAGAGAACTATTGCGGCTAGACCAGCACTGAATAAAACCAGAGTAACTGACTTATCAACCAAAACTCAAATCGCAGGTAAACCAGAAAGAATCGTCGAAAAACCATTGCAAGCAATGGCAGTAGAAATATCTGGAGTGATTGAAGTTGCAGGTAGAACTCAGGTTATTGTCAAACTACCAACTGAATCTTTTAGCCGTTACATCGAAGTTGGTGAACGGGTTGTCGATGGTCGAGTTTTGGTGAAACGAGTTGAAGGTCAAAATAGCCTGTCACCAACAGTTGTACTTGAAGAAGTCGGCGTTGAAGTACCTCGCAAAATCGGCGACAGATCTTCTGCCCCAGAAGCACCAGCGGCTGCACCTGATACACCGTCTGCACCTATTCGCTAGTTTTTGAAGTTATGATCTCGAAAGAGTTCGATCAAATGAGATCGAACTCTTTCGAGATCCAATTATTTCGAGCGAGGGTTTATTTTCCATTTTCCTGCTGATTTTTCAAGATTGATATTCAAAACGTTCTTGATGTATCCGCCATCTAAACTTTCAAGACTGTCTGATTTCTGACGACTAACATAGCCAGGATTGCGGAAGTCATAGCCTCTGATATTTTCTTCGACTTCAACTTGGGCTTTTGTATCTGAAAAAGATATCAGTTTTAAACTTTTGACCTCGTAAAATCGTCGAGATGTGCTGGAAGTATTTTCTAATACTTGATTCTTGCTAGCGTAACGAGCCGATAGCACCTGCTGAATACTTTGAAGATCTGATGCTGAAATACTTCGGCTGATGGCTCTAGACTGTCTAGCAAGTGAGGCTGATTTTGCCTGACGAGTCGATGTTTGCCCGCTGGTATTAAGGGCACTTTTTTTGGGAGAAATCGATCTTGCTTCGCTGATACTAGCAAGCGGGAATAAAGACACGATCGAGATCGTAGCTATCGTAGATAATCTCAGCATAGATGTTGGTAGAAATAGGGGTTTAAGCTTGGTCTGATTGCTGTCGTCACTACATGTTACCAGAACGATCGAGTTCGATCGATCCTAACCCACATCTCTGAGTACCATCGATGCCTGGAAGTAAATCGATCTATGATAGTAGATAGCAACATTAAGATTTATTAAGTACTTTGACGATCGATCCCAATCCTCCATCCACAACCTCAATTCTGACTAGCTGGAATGCCCTCGAACCGATTTGGCAAGGAGGATCCGATCTAGTCCAAACTGGCTTACCACACCAGCAATTGGCTCCGGCTTGGCAGATCTTATTGCTTGGCGATGGTTCCCCGACGCGACATTTGCAACTGCTGACGGGAGAACCAACTGAGGTAGATGTGATTGATATGTCCTCAATCGGGATGGATCACGATCGTGCGCCCAGTTCGCTTCAGGTTGTGCCTGGGCCGAGGGTGCGTCGTCAGGTATGGTTACGGACGGCTTCGGGGCAAAGGCTGGCTTATGCGACATCCTGGTGGGAGGCGCGGCATGTCGATGAGTACCTGGAGAATAAGTCTTTACCGATTTGGGCGAGTTTGGCAAAATTGCGGACGGAGCTGTATCGGGATGTCCAGGGGATTTATTATGGTGAGTCAACCGTACTTGCCGAGGCATTTGGGGAGACTGGGCCATTTTGGGGTCGTCACTATGTGTTCTGGCACCGAGGGCAGCCGTTGACGTTAATCTATGAGGTGTTCTCGCCTTACCTTCAGCGGTATTTAGGAAAAATTAGTTAACCCAAGTAATGGTAGTTAATTATCTCAGCGAACAGACAATCTGACCGATTGCGGCTCCGCCCAATACGAGCCAAGCTGAATTGACTTGAAATCTGATCCCCAGAATAGCACTACCGATCGCAATCATGACAGCCAGCCAGTCTAACTGCGGTGGTGCGCCGAAGGTGGTGAGTGCGAGCTGGATAGTTACAACTACCATCAAGGCTAGGGCACTAACATTGACTGCATCGAGAAATGCGGCTAACCACTTGGATTTACGCAGGTGGGGAATCAGGGGATTTGTGGCGGCGACAAAGAGGAAGGAAGGCAGGAAAATAGCAATTGTCGCCACAATCGATCCAGGAATGCCAGCAATAATGTAGCCGATAAAGGTTGCAGTGGTCAAAATCGGCCCTGGCGTGATTTGCCCGATCGAGATAGCATCTAATAATTGATGCTGGGTTAACCAGCCATAGCCATCGACAAATTCGCTCTGCACCAGTGACAGCAGCAGGTAGCCACCACCGAATAAAGTCCCGCCAATTTTGAGAAAAGAATAGCCTAATTGGGACAGGGAAACAGGGCTGGTTTGGACTAGTCCAATTATGGTAGCTGAAGCTTTGAGGGCGATTCCGGTGATCGTCCCCGCAATTAATAAATTAGCCGATGTGTCTGATTTAGGATCTTGCGGCGGGAACTGAAGCCAAATCGCGCCGATGACACCACCTGCCAACAACGCGATCATTTCATTTACACCCCCAAACCAAACTAATAATATTACGCCGATGGCGATCGTTAATAGCTGACTAGTTTTGATCGCTTTTTGACCCAACCGCCACAGCGCATCAACAATCACCCCCAACACCGCAGGTTTAATCCCGTACAGCAAAAAGCCAACTTGTGGCATCGTCCCAAATTTGACATAGCCCCAAGCCAGTCCCATTGTGATGAATACCGCAGGCAAAATAAAGCTCACACCAGCAATGATTAGCCCCAGCCAGCCCGCATAAACATAGCCGATATGAATAGCCATTTCGGTCGAATTTGGGCCTGGAATTAAATTGGTCGCGCCGATTAGATCGATGAACTGCGCTCTAGTCAACCATTCACGGCGATTGACAACTTCAGCTTCCATCATCGCAATATGAGCATTTGGGCCACCAAAACCAAGTAACCCCAATCGAAAAAATAATTTAGCCAGCTCTGTTAGTTGATCGACAGTCGCTCTTTGACTCATGATGTAATCTCGTGCCAAGATTCGATTAGGCTTCGCTGTCGCTATTGCTGGGGCGAACAAGTATCAATAATTATTGCGAATAATTAAGGTATTTTTCGATTTACTCATAGATCCAAACTTTTACTCAGAGTAGGTTTGGACGATGTTGGTAGTGTTTCTATATATTAAGTTAAATTTTTAATCGATCGTGTCTGAAAGCCAAATTTGTTTGCGACAATCTAAGCAGAATCGACCGACAGACAAAGATTAAGGCCAGACATATGAAATTAGCTTATTGGATGTACGCTGCTCCCGCTCACATCGGGACTTTGCGCGTCGCGACTTCATTTAAAAATGTTCATGCGATCATGCACGCTCCGATCGGCGATGATTATTTCAACGTGATGCGATCGATGCTGTCGCGGGAACGAGATTTTACACCAGTAACTACCAGCGTAGTCGATCGACATGTCCTGTCTCGCGGTTCCCAAGAGAAGGTAGTAGACAACATTACCCGCAAGGATGCCGAAGAGCATCCAGATCTGATCGTCCTTACGCCGACTTGTACTTCGAGTATTCTCCAAGAAGATCTCGCGAACTTTGTCCAACGGGCATCCCTCGAAGCAAAGGCTGATGTGTTGCTAGCCGATGTCAATCATTATCGCTTCAATGAGATGCAGGCTGCCGATCGGACTCTACAGCAGATCGTCCAGTTTTATATCGAAAAAGGACGCAAAAAGGGCGATCTAGTCACCGAGAAAACGGCGAAACCATCAGTAAATATCATCGGGATTTCGACCCTCGCTTTCCACAATAACCACGACTGCACCGAACTCAAAAAGTTGATGGGTGAGCTAGGAATTACGATCAATGCCGTTATCCCTGAAGGTGCCACAGTCGCCGAACTCAAAAGTTTGCCCCAAGCTTGGTTTAACCTCGCCCCCTACCGCGAACTTGGGCCGATGACCACAGATTACCTCGCAGCGGAATTTGGGATGCCCTGCGTCGATATTACCCCAATGGGCGTAGTCGAAACCGCTCGGTGCATTCGCAAGATTCAGACAATCTTGAATGCAGGTGGTGCGGATGTAAATTACGAAGACTTTATCAACGAGCAAACGATCCATGTCTCTCAGGCTGCGTGGTTCTCACGCTCGATCGACTGTCAGAATCTCACTGGCAAGAAAGCGGTAGTATATGGTGATGCCACTCATGCGGCGGCGATTACCAAAATTCTCACCCGTGAGATGGGGATTCATGTCGTCTGGGCGGGGACTTTTTGCAAGCCAGACGAAGAATGGTTCCGCAAGGAAGTTGAGGGCTATTGTGATGAAGTAATTATCTCAGACGATCATGGCTTAATTGGCGATCGAATTGCCCAAAGTGAACCCTCGGCGATCTTTGGTACCCAAATGGAACGCCACGTTGGTAAACGCTTAAATATTCCCACGGGCGTAATTTCAGCACCAATTCACGTTCAGAATTTCCCAATTGGTTACAAGCCATTTTTGGGTTATGAAGGCACGAATCAAGTTGTCGATCTGATCTACAATTCCTTTACCTTGGGCATGGAAGATCACCTCTTAGAAATCTTCGGCGGACATGATACGAAGGAAGTAATTACTAAGGGTATTTCTGCTGATTCTGACTTAGGTTGGAATAAAGAAGCCCAAGCTGAACTGAATAAGGTGCCTGGTTTTGTGCGCGGTAAAGTCAAACGCAATACCGAGAAATTTGCACGCGATCGAGGTCAGGATATCATTACTCTAGAAGTAATGTATGCTGCGAAAGAAGCTGTTGGCGCATAGTTCCTGTTCCCTCCCCTTCCCAAGCTACCGTGTACACACGGTAGCCACCGAGAGAATCGTCAACCCAACCTTGCGATTTCCTTAGCCACATTCCACTAGTACTCTGCGGCTGAAGTGAAGATACCATTTATTGCGCCCAGTCCCCCAGTCTCCCAGTTTCCCCATCGCTCCAAAATAGTAACTAGATTTACGCCGCAGAGTACTAGTTTAGATCGGCCAAAAAATAATAAGATCCAGAATCCTGTCATATCAAGCATTCTATATTTCGCCCAATCTCCCAGTCACCCAACTCCTAACTCCTAGAAAAAGTTACGCAAACTTTGCTTATAAGTACTGGCATTCAAGCCATCAGTGCGATTTCTGTATGCTACGGGAATCATCCGTTGGAGATTGGCTACTCGCTCAGGGACGGCTGGATGACTGCTGAGAAATTCTGGAGACGATTTACCACTAATTAGCTTCTTCATAAACTCTGGCATCGCACTAGGGGCATAACCAGTTTGAATCATCGTCGTCAAGCCACGTCGATCTGCATCATACTCATCCTGACGGCTGTTTGGTAGCGTCAGAGCCACTTGCACGCCGATTTGGACAATCTGATCTCGATCGACTCCCAACAGCGAACTAACACCTTGAGAGATAGCTCTTTGTTTGACCTGTTGGAGTGAATGACGACCTGTGATATGACCGATTTCATGTCCGATGACGCTAGCTAGCTGCGCTTCATTATCCGCTGCTTTCATCAAGCCAGTATTGACATAGACAAAGCCGCCCATCGTCGCAAAAGCGTTGATATTGTCATCTTCCACGACTTGGAATGTATACTTGAGGTTGGGTCTGGCACTGTTTCTAGCTAGTCGTTGACCGATCTGATTGATGTAGTTGATCATCGCTGGATTGCGAGAGATCTTGACTTCATTACTGATGGATTGATTTGTCTGTTCGCCCAGGGCAATCTCCTGTGCATCGCTCATATTGGACAATTGAACGATCTGGGCACCTCTGAGCAGCAATTGCAGTAGATCGGCTGATTGGCTCATTTGTGGTCTACCAATTAGGATGGCACCGATGGTGAGGATGCTAATTCCGGCATAGAACCAGCGTTGTGGCAACCACTGGCGGAGTGAAGCTACTCTGGCGAACATAAATTTCATTCCCAAAAAATAACGTGAGTTGGAGCAAAAAGGGCTAAATTGATTCTAACAACCAGCATCTATACTGACGGGGTTTTAGTAACTTATGTTGCATGAAGATGATCCGATCCTTGGAGTAGAAGCTCCCGTGGAAAATTCTGAGATTTTCGCGAGTTCGATCGATAAATTAGGACTCGATCGAATTTCCCGCCATATCTTTATTTGCGCTGACCAAACGAAGCCAATTTGTTGCGCTAAAGCTGACAGTATCGCCGCTTGGGACTACCTCAAACGCAGATTGAGGGAATTAGGTATGGATACGCCAGCGGCACCCCAAGAAGGCGTTTTTAGGACAAAGGCAAATTGTCTGCGAGTATGTCATCATGGGCCGATTGTGGTTGTCTATCCCGATCGAGTCTGGTATCATTCCGCTACTCCTGAAGTAATCGAGCGGATCTTGCAAGAACACATTATTGGTAATCAGGTAGTGAAGGAGTACGCTTTTTTAGAGGGTAAGCTCTAGGCTTTGGGTTTTAGGCGTTAGGGTTTAGGGAATACGCTTTGGGTTTTGGGAGCGGTTGAGGGATAATTAATAGACTAGTGATTTTAAGTGAGCGTTGATTTATGAGTAATCGTGATGGATTTGGGGCGGGGTTTTGGTTGGGAACACTGGTGGGTGGCGTGGTTGGCGGTGTGGTTGGGGCATCGATCGTCAATCAAAGAGCAAATCGCACCTATGATGAACTGGAGAATGGTGAAAAAAGACCGTTTAAATCTAGTCGGCGGCGGCAGATCGATCGAATGGAAGTAGCCAGACAGAGTTTGGATGATAAAATTAGCGATCTAAATAATACGATCGATGCTGTCAGATCGTCGATCGGCAATGCCACAGAAGAGGCCATCGATCCAATCGTTCAAGAACTAAATCGAGACAGCAAAACTCAGCAGTCAAAGGGTTAGTAGCTAGAACCGATAAGAGTTTAGTCGGTTAGTACGACATCTTACGCTAGCCAGAAGTAACGGTCGATCGGCTAAAATAGACGTAGTAGATTTTCAGCAATTTCAACAACTTTTATGACCAGCGCAGATATCCCACGCCTACTAATTGACAGCTTCTCAAACTTTCTGAATTTTTACTTGGTGATTATTTTTGTGAGATTACTCCTCACTTGGTTTCCCAACATTGACTGGATGCAGCAGATAGTTGGCTTCCTCAGTCCAGTTACCGATCCTTATCTCAATCTGTTCCGGTTTGTACCGCCTATCGGCACGATCGATCTGTCACCGATTATCGCAATTTTTGCACTGCAATTTGCGATGAACGCACTAACAACACTCGCACCGATGTTTTAGTCTGATCACCGCCAAGCCCTCCCGTACGGAATCCCATTCACCGTGACAACGACAACAATAATTTACGTTGGATTGCTACTGATAGCTCTTGTGGGGGTTGTCGGAGCAGTGGTGCCCGTGATGCCTGGGCCGACCTTGATCTTGGGCGCATCAATCGCTGCCGGATTTTTGTATCAGTGGGATGATGTCACTGTAACAGTAATTGTGTCTAGTGTAGTGTTCCTGATGTGTTTTGCGATCGATCAGCTATCCGGCATCTGGGGTGCCCAAAAAGCCGGAGCTAGCCATTGGGGTCAAATTGGCTCGATCATCGGTCTATTCCTCGGATTCTTTGGGCTGCTGCCAGCTTTGCCGTTGGGTGGCCCGCTGGTGGGGATGTTTTTTGGGCCATTTATCGGTGCGGTAGTGGGGGAGCTATTGTATCCCCGTGAGGTACCGCTGGGGGAGAGAATTACTATTTCGTTCAAGGCTGGGGTGGGTATTGTTTTAGGTTCGGTGATTGGGTTGGTGCTGCAAGGTTTATTGGCTTTGGTGGCGGCGATCGTTTTTGCGGTAACGACCTGGCATTTGGGGTTTGGAGTTGTTTGAATGTCAGATAGGTGCGTTACGCTAGCGCGATCACACACCCTACAATCTATTTACCGTTTACAGGTTGTTGGGTCGAATTGGACTCGATACTGGTATAGTACTTTTTTACCCTTGTCGGCTAGGGGACGATCTTGGTCGGCTTTATTTGCCGCATATATGGCGGTATTGACGGCAAGATCACCTAATTTGCGATTTTCGGGTGTATCTCGATCGGCTGCAACATAGAGTTTATCGATCGATGGTGCGGTAGAATCGCCGAGTAGATTGTTGTCATCATTTTTAGGTACTTCACCAAAAGCCGTCATCAGCACAATGAATGGAGCTTGTGGGACACTGCTACAGGGTAAACCGACAGGGTAGCTTTGTCGCAACGTTACTGGTGTATACAGTTTAATATCTGGATAAGCTTTTAGATATTGTTGGATGCGTTCGGTGGCTGCTGCCGAATATTTGCCGTAAAACTGCGGAAAACTATTGCTATCACTGCCAGGGATACCGGATGGCTGATCTCCTGACTGACCAGCAGGTCTAGTTGAGTTAGGAGTAGTTACAGGTGATGTATTAGCTGGTTTCTGAGCTTGAGGATTGGCCGTGTTTGGAGTTGTCGGCTGTGAGTCGCCGCCATCATCATCAGAATTAAAAGATGGGATCGGATTGATGATTGTTGATTTCGATTTTTTGTCTGTTGGAAGAGGAACTGTCTTGGTGATTGGAATTGGTGCTGACTTATTTTTACCCACCTTTTTCTTGGATGGTTTAGTTGAGTTGGAATTTGAATCCAAATTAATACTGGAACCAAAAAGAGGGGCATTCGGTTGTTTCTGAGGAATTGCCTGTTGATCTTTTTTGCCTTTCGCTGGTTGAGGCTTGAGCTTTTCGAGCGGGATCCGAATCGGCGAAAACGGGATGGTGGGCGAATTGGGCGAGATTGGCGGTGTACTTGGCGGCGTGACTATTTGAGGACTGGGCACAGGCGCAGCAACCGTCGGTGCTTGAGGAATCCGCTGCAATTCGTTGGGGGTGAGTTCTACTACTTTGACAGTCCCAGGCTCGGCTTTTTTGATTTCTTGTTCGAGCTGGGTGAAGAAGGGCAAACTTGCGCCCAGAATAGCGTGTAGGACGATCGAACCGAGGATCGCGATCGAGGTTGGATCGATCAAAAAGTCTAGAAAGTTCTTGCGGGGGGAAGATTGATACATAGTTTGTCGTAAACACTAACGATCGAACAGTTTGAATCAACCGTCGATCGATTCCGCTTCCATTATTTTAGACTACATCTAACCAATCTCGATCTTTGGCTATGCAGCAAGGTTTTGCTCGATCGCTGCAAACAGTGCCTGGAAATTGCCGCGCCCAAATCCCTTGGCACGATTGCGGCGTTCGATCATTTCAAAAAAGAAGGTGGGAACTTCAAAAATTGGTTGAGTAAATATTTGCAGCAACACGGATTCAGGGCTGGATTCAGACCAATCTGCTAGAATTTGGAGATTCTGAAGCTGACACCATTCCGTAGGGGTTAGAGCTGAATTTTGGGTAGTTCCAGCTCTAGTTTGCAATTGAGTATAGTAGGTTGAATCGATTTCCAGGAAAGCCAATTGTCGCTGTCGCATTCGATCGATCGCGCGGAAGATATCATTAGTTTGTAGGGCAATATGTTGAATGCCTGCGCCATGATTGCGATCGAGAAAATCTTGAATCTGAGAATTACTGGAACTAGGTTGATTAATATTAAACCTAATCTTGCCACAGGCACTAACGAGAGCTTTACTCGTCAATCCCGATGTCTGAGTTTGAATATCAAATGTTTGCTGCACCTGAAAATCAAATAGATTTTGATACCAAGTTGCAGCAGCATCTAGTTCACCATTAGCGACATTCAGAACCAGATGATCGATACCTGTAATCGATTCATCTAGAGTGATGGTTGAATCTGTTAATTCTGATGAGGCTTGAATAATTGTATGATCGATCGAACCCCACCCCCGAACTGTCAACCACGGAAATTCATCTGCTTCTGAAGAGACTGCCAGAATTTCGATTCCCAATCGATCGATCTTTCGTCTCATCTCATCAAGATCTGGAACCCTAAACGAAATATTCCTCACTCCCGAGGGATGAAGCTGAAGATAATCAGCTACAGGACTAGCCGAATTGAGTGGTGATGCGATCGAAAATAATAGGTGATAATTACCAACTAGATACTCGATTGTATGTTCGTTAATTTTACCACCCAAATATCGTAGACCCATTTGTTGAACTAACAAATCTCGCGTTCGGGTGGCATCTACAACATAAAAATGAATGCAATCGATTTCCATAAAGTCAAGTTCTAATGCTCATTTCGCAGTATTGACTGCGGCTCGCGGATTGTTGAC
>JANNBD010000078.1:0-14790 GCA_031385105.1 Chamaesiphon sp. OTE_78_metabat_374 | reverse complement strand
TTGGCGGAGGCGGGTGGAATTAGTTACGAATAAATCATCCCCGACTAACTGGACTTTGGATCCAATTTTCTGGGTGAGTAACTGCCAGTTTGCCCAATCATCTTCATGCAAGCCATCTTCGATCGAGACGATCGGATACTTGGTAGTAAGATCGGCTAAGTAGTCGATAAACTGACCAGGAGTATGGCTACTACCGTCGTAGATATAGTTGCCATCTTTATAAAATTCACTTGCCGCGACATCGAGAGCCAGAGCGACTTGTTCCCCAGGTTTGTATCCGGCAGATTCGATCGCTGCCATCAGTAGTTCTAATGATGCCTGATTGGAGGCTAAATTGGGCGCGAAGCCGCCTTCATCCCCTACTCCAGTCAGCAGACCCTTTTCGTCGAGAACTTTGCTCAGAGCCGCAAATATTTCGGCTCCCCAGCGGAGAGCTTCCTTGAACGAAGTCGCACCCACAGGCACGATCATGAACTCTTGGAAGTCGATGTTATTCGCTGCGTGAGAACCACCGTTGATGACGTTCATCAGTGGCACGGGGAGTAAATTTGCCAAAGGGCCACCCAGATAGCGATAGAGCGGCACGCCTAGGGCGTTAGCAACCGCTTTGGAGTTGGCTAGAGACACCGCTAAAATCGCATTAGCACCCAGCTTAGACTTAGTGGGTGTACCATCGAGTTCAATCATCGCTCGATCGATCGCCATTTGATCGAAAGCATCCATCCCTTCCAACGCTGGGGCGATCTTGTCTTCAATATTAGCAACCGCTTTCAGGACACCTTTGCCCCCATAGCGACTGGCATCATCATCCCGCAATTCGTGAGCTTCAAAACTACCTGTCGATGCGCCACTGGGGACTTGAGCTAGCCCAAATCCACCATTGGCTAAGTATACTTCGGCTTCTACTGTCGGACGACCACGAGAATCGAGAATCTCTCTAGCTCGAATTTCCGTAATCGCCATATCTGGCATATTCATAGTCATTCCCTCATCCTTCGACCTGTGTTCGATCCTTCCGTAAACAATGTAGCTCGGCACCCTGACGATTCGTCTATTAGCAACTATTGTTGCCAACACGTTATCATACGTCGTGAAGACACCTCAATTAGCAAAATTAGTCACCAAATTTTTAAAACTATTCAAACAAAGCCATGCGTTTTTTACATACGATGCTGCGGGTTGGCGATTTAGAAGCATCTATTCGCTTCTACTGTGAGGTACTGGGGATGCAATTATTGCGCCGAGATGATTTTCCAGATGGCAGGTTCACCCTGGCTTTTGTCGGCTATGGATCTGAATCTGACCATACTGTGATTGAATTGACTCACAATTGGGATACCTCAGCATATTCGATCGGTGATGGCTATGGTCATATCGCCCTTGGGGTGGAGGATATCTACGCCACCTGTGCCGAAATTACGGCTAAAGGGGGGAAAGTCACTCGCGCCCCAGGTGCGATGAAGCATGGCACAACGGTAATTGCTTTTGTCGAAGATCCAACTGGTTACAAAGTTGAATTAATTCAAGTCGGCAAGTAATCAAAGTGAAGATTGGATTTTACCTTCATTTTAACCACCTTAAAATCTCATACCTAACCAATGTCACAAATACCAATTGGATTAGAAGTTGACAGACACCGCGCAGCAATTACACGAGTTGAATTGTCGCGTCCGGTGCGACTGGCGATCGAGTCGGGTATTATTACTCCAGAGACAACTATTTTTGACTATGGTTGTGGCATTGGTGGAGATGTTCAAAGATTAAAATCATCTGGTTATATTTGTGAAGGTTGGGATCCTTACTATTTTCCAGATGTTGAAGTTCGATCGGCTGATGTAGTCAATTTAAGCTATATCATTAATGTAATTGAAGATCTGGCTGAACGCGATCGAGCATTAGCACATGCCTGGGAATTAACTGGACAAGTATTAATCGTCGCTGCTCAGATTTTAGTTAATGATTTGCGGGGGGTATTAGCTTATGGAGATGGAATTTTAACTAAGCGCAATACATTTCAGAAATACTATCAACAAGTAGAACTAAAAGAATATATCGATCAAGTCCTGACTGTTGAGGCGATCCCAATTGGATTGGGAGTATTCTTAGTATTTCGAGATCTGGCTCAAGCGGAAAGTTTTCGAGCGGCGAGACTATACACGCGGATGTCTACACCACGGGTGCGGATTGAGAGCAAGCGGTTTGAAGACTATCAGGTTCAATTAGCACCTTTGATGAATTTTGTCAGTCAGCGGGGACGAATTCCGATTAAGGGCGAACTAGAACTAGAATCAGAATTAAATCAGGAATTTGGCAATCTCAAGCGCGCATTTCAAATTGTTTTAACAGCAACTGATGAAGCCGAATGGGATGCAATTGCTTATCAGCGATCGTTAGATTTACAAGTTTATTTAGCTTTGGCTCGTTTTGGTAAAGGGCGCAGTATCAAGAACTTATCACCAGCGATTCGGGCAGATATCAAAGCTTTTTTCGGTAGTTATGATGAAGCGTGTGAAGTTGCCGATCAACTATTATTTAAGATTGGTGAACCAGGGATTATCAAAAAAGCTTGCCAGCACAATAAGATTGGCAAGCTATTACCAACGGCTCTGTATGTCCATGTTTCAGCATTGAATGAGATCGATCCAAAACTCCGACTATATGAAGGCTGTGCAAGTCGTAATATTGGTGGAACTGAAGATGCAAACATTATCAAATTTCACACCGAAAAGCCCTGTATTTCCTATCTCTACTATCCCGATTTTGATACTGTTGCTCATCCAGCATTACAGTGGGCAATGTTAATCGACTTACGAGATTTAAGCCTGAAATTTCGCGACTATTCAGAATATGACAATCCACCAATTCTGCACCGGAAGGAAACGTTTGTGAGTGAGAATTATCCGCTTTATCCAAAGTTTGCCAAGTGTACCAAGGCTGAAGAGAAGGCGGGATTATTTAGTGAAACCAAGACGATTGGAAATCGCAACGGTTGGGACGCAAGATTGGCAGCCTGTGGCGTTCAGATCGAGGGTCATCGGGTGATTCGGAATTAATCTTCAAAGTGTCACAAATAATTAGGGTAGGGGTAATTCATGAATTACCCCCTACCCTAATTATTTGTGCTTACGATCGATTACCGATTACAGTTGAACGATCGGATAGTGTGGTTCTCGATTGTAAGTGTACATATCTGTAAACCGCCGCAATTGTCCTTCTGCCAGTAGAATCTCCTGCGGATGATCGATCCAGTGCATATTGTATTCTTGCAACGTATTACTCAGTCGAGCGCGATCGATCTCGCGATTGACGTTGCCGAAATAAGCTACTGTCGTGTGAGCGGTAAAGTAGTACTGCTGCTCGATTCCCAGGGAAATCAGACTCGAACTCTGATAGATAGCCCGTCGGAAAGCGATAATTTGGTTATAACTATGCTCATCTTTGGGTACCAAGCTTACCTCGATCGCGCGCGGTCGGACAGTTAATCCCATGATTTGCCACCGAATCGGCTTGGTTTCAACAACTGAGTTTTGATAGATTTTGAAACTATCCTCAATTCGATCGAATAGTTTGCTCTCAAAATCCGGTCTGGCATCAATTGCCATCCGATAAGCACTATCCCAAATCAAATCAGCTAGAGTGAAGTGAAAACTAGCTGGCTCTACCAGCACCAATAAATCTGGCTCTAATTGTTTGACAAGCTGCTGCTGACATACCGCCAAATCTGCATAAACTCCCGCATTAGCCGGATCTGCCGCGCCTGGTGGTGTAATTATTGAGTAACCAGGAAAAGATACTGGTTCCCGACTCCCATCCGCCATCAACCTGAACTTAGGTGATTCTTGAATATTTTTGACCTGAGACTCATAGGTGGCGGGTAGGGTCATTTTTGCCACGCGGTTGAGATAAGTGTGATAGGACTCGTCCACTCGCGATCGCCTCCTTGTCTTTTATATTGATTAACATTGATTGCAATGCTACTTACCTAAATACATATACACTATTTTCCAGGCTGAAAACTGGGATTTTTCGCAATTCTTGATGTTAGTGGCTCGTGAATAGTGGATAGTGGATAGCAAATTGAGGATTCATATGAATTTTGCTGTAACTTTTCAATTGCGAAGATTGACCAGGATTTATAAGTCTATGTAGTCCTCTAAACCTCTCTTCACGATCCACTAACTCGCGGTAATCTCCCTTTAAAGCCACAGAGAATCTCCCAAGAAATCGTGCCTAGCTCGTTCGCCCAGTCATCGGCGGTAATCTGAACATCACCGTCTCGTCCTAAAATTGTGGCGATTTCGCCGACTTGGAGATCGGGAATCAGCGTAATGTCGAGCATAATCCGATCCATCGTAATTGAGCCAATTTGCGGCACCAATAGACCTCTGATTATTACCTGGATTCGATTTGACAGGCGGCGCGGAATCCCATCAGCGTAGCCAATATCAACTACTGCTAATCGGATATCTCGATCGGCAATAAACCGATAACCATAGCTTACACCCGTTCCAGCGGCAATATCTTTGATTTGATTGACTCTGGCTTTGACGCTCAACACTGGCTGAAGATCGATCTTCGGCTGCAAGTGAGGAGCTGGGCAGAGTCCATAGAGGATCAACCCTGGTCGAACTAACTGGTAGTGTAACCTGTCGCTAACCAATATCCCTGCGGAATTTGCCAGGTGGAGCATGGGTAGTGAATATCCAGTCGCACTAATTGCTGTTGTTGCTTGTTCAAACCTGTCTACTTGCAGCTCTAATACAGTTCGATCGATCTCGTCAGCGGTGGCTAAATGGGAGTATAAGCCGCTGATTTCCAGATATGGCAACTGGACAACCTGTTCAAAGAAGGTGACTGCTTGCTGCCAATCTGCGCCCAATCTGGACATCCCAGTATCGAGCTTGAGCTGAATGGATAATGCTGGGCTAGGTTGCAGTTTAGCAAGTGCTTTGGAGACTAGAATTGCCTGATCGATCGTGCAAATAGTCGGTTGGAGTCCCCATTTGACGATCGCTTGTACTTGTACTTCACTATTCACACCGCCTAGAATCAAGATTGGGGCAACTATTCCGGCTTGTCTGAGTTCGATCCCTTCAGTCACCGTTGCCACTGCCAGCCACTCCACACCCTCAGCGATCATCGTGCGGGCGATATCGATCGATCCATGTCCATAGGCATCGGCTTTGACCACCGCCATGATTTGGGTATGCGGTGCCAATAAACCTCTAATCTGACGCACATTGTGTGCCAATGCAGCCAAGTTAATTTCGACCCAAGCCCGTTGCTGTTCCCAATCAAGATCATTCGATCGAACCATAGACATCGGTGATTACAATGCTGCTAGCTTAGTACTTTGAATTACTCTAGTATGTCAGGCGATCGACAACTATGTGCAACTGGTGTTTTGGTTAGAATTAGAGAATATTCTTCTTTCCTATTCTAAATCATGGCAACTACGACTATTGGCACTACTGGGATTGAAGTCACCGCGATGGGATTTGGTACCTGGGCGTGGGGTGATTCCCTATTTTGGGGCTATGGAAAAGATTACGGCGAAAGTGATTTGCGGCTGGCATTTAAGGCAATGCTAGAGCGGAGCATTACTTTCATCGATACGGCGGAGGTTTATGGCTTGGGCAAGTCTGAAGAGTTGCTGGGTAAATTCATTAAGGAAACTAATGCTGATGTCCAAATTGCCAGTAAGTATATGCCCTTACCGTGGCGGTTTCGGAAGGAAGATGTCGCTGATGCGGTTACAGCAAGCCTCAAGCGGTTGAAGCTACCATCGATGGATTTGTATCAGGTTCACTTTCCAGCACCGTCATTTCTCAATCAAGAAGGGCTAATGAATGCTCTGGCTGATGAAGTCGAGCAAGGACGAATCAAAGCTGTCGGGGTCAGCAATTACAATGCCCAACAGCTTCGCGAAGCGCATCGATTATTAGCGCGGCGCGGCGTGCCCCTAGCTGTCAATCAAATGAGGTATTCATTAATCACCCGCGAGATCGAGACTAATGGAGTGATGGATGCCGCAAGGGAATTGGGTGTGACAATTTTGGCTTATAGTCCACTAGCACAGGGATTACTCACGGGTAAATATACTGCCACCAACCTACCGAGTGGAGCGCGAAGTCTCGACAAGCGGTTTCAGGCGAATGGCTTGCAGAAGTTACAACCAGTATTTGATAAGCTCAGTCAATTGGGCGAACAATACTCTAAAACACCTGCTCAGGTTGCCCTAAATTGGCTGATCTGCCAACCTGGGGTAATTCCAATCCCAGGGGTAAAAACCGTTGCTCAAGTGGAACAAAATGCCGCAGCTCTGGGCTGGGAATTGTCAGCGGCAGATGTTGCCGAATTGGGGCGAGTCTAAATATTAATCAAGAACTAAACAACGCAGAACAGCGAAAGCCACTCATCATCCGCTATGGTTGGTGAGCGGGAGAAACTGCAACCGAGAATCTGTGTTAGCATCTGGGAAATTAGGTTTCCAATTCTCAGTCAGACATGAGCAAAGTGCTGGTGTTAAATGCTTCCTATGAGCCGCTCAACATTACTGGTTGGCGACGTGCGGCGATCTTGATGCTCAAAGGGAAGGCAGAATCGATCGAACATAATGGCAAATTTTTGCACCGTGACTTTCCGCTGCCGACGGTGATTCGGCTGCGGCACTACGTCACAGTGCCGTATCGGGAGATTCCCCTAACTCGGCGCAATATCTTGAATCGGGACAGCCACACCTGTCAGTACTGCGGCTGCAAAGATGATGGGCTAACTCTAGATCATGTAATTCCAAGATCTCGCGGTGGTGCCGCTAGCTGGGAAAATTTGACTACAGCCTGTATGCGTTGCAATGTCAAAAAGGGCAGCCGCACGCCGAAGGAAGCCAATCTACCACTTCGGAATCAACCTCGCCGTCCCCACAGCAGTCTTCACTATGAAGCGATCAATCATGTGAATAATGGCTCTCATGTCGAGTGGCGCAAGTATATTATTGGGATTTAATCAAATTGCTACAAGACAGAATGCCTACGATTGTTGGCGGAGCCTTCACGTAGGGTAATCGTGGCTCATGATACAAAGTCCGCCTGTCTTGATTCGCTGTCTTGTCGTTTTTTTATTCGGGGGTTTCCCCCGAATAAAAACGCCGCTAAACCGTCGGGGAACCCGACGTTGGCGTAGCCACTCCGAAGGAGTTACGCGAATCGCTACGCGGACTAAGAAATTCAGTCCGCGCAGGCGGACTTTGTATCACTGGCAGCGGTTTTAACCGCTGAAGTTCCAAGTAAATCTACACCACCACCAACATATCGCTGATAATCCGAGCGGTTGCTGGCGCAAGTAAAATCCCATTACGATAGTGTCCGGTAGCGACTAATACTCGTTTATTGGTGCCGACTCGATCGATCACTGGAGCTGGACGATGATTGGGACGAGGGCGCAATCCTTGCCAGGTGCGGACAATTTCACCAGTGGCTAAGATCGGACAAATATCAATCGCGATTTGCTTGATTCGTTCTAGAGCTGCTGGATCTGCATTCATCACCCCCTCAACGGGAAATTCAACTGTTGCACCCACCCAATAATCATTACCGCCACAGGGGACAATATTCACATCATCAGAAATAATCACTGGTTGAAAATCGGGGTTTCCCAGCGGTTTGGGTAGCCGAATTTGGTAGGCTTGTCCCAAGACTGGCTGAATCTCAATTGGGGCATGTGGTGCGAGGAGACTAGTTGAACCCAGTCCAGCGGTGACGATTACCCATTCACTAGTAATTGTTGCCTGGTCGGATGTCGAAATATCGCAGCTCAGTGAGTTGTCTGCCGTAATAGACTCGATCGATCTATCGAAATGAAACCTCACCCCATTTTTTTTTGCCGCAGCAATCAGGGCATTGGTGAGGGCAACTGGATCTACTTGCAAATCTTGCGGTGAGTAGACAGCAGTACCTGTAAATTGACGATTAATTTGGGGCAGTTTAGTTGCGATTTTGCGGGCATTCCATAACTCTAATTGCCACTCTTGCTCAGTCCGAGTAGCGGTTAATTGCTCCCATTTGGTCAAATCTTCATCAGATGGGAGAATTTTAACGATGCCCTGCGAATTGTAGGGAATTTTTAATCCGGTGAGTTTTTCGAGTTCGGGAATTAGACTTTGATAACGAGTAATGCTCTCTTTGCGAAAGTTCCAAGCGCGTCCTTTGACCTTTTGACTGATAATGCCCATCAGGACACCGAGAGCCGCACCAGTGGCTGCTTGATTTGGCTGCTGTGAGTCGTAGACATTGATTTGGCACTCACTCGATTGACTGAGTTCATACGCTATTGTCGCGCCAATAATGCCGCAGCCGATGATATTAATGCTGGTAGACATTTTAATTGGTGAATAGTGGATAGTGAATAGTGAATTGGAGCTTTTGCAACCCTCAAAATTCAGGGTAGGGGCAATTCATGAATTGCCCCTACCCTAAATTTTGAGGTAAAGCCTAAAGTCCAAAGCCCAAAGCCCAAAGCCTAACTACGCTTTAGGAGCCAGACTAAATAGAGTGGTGATATCTTTAATTGCTTCGCCGTAGTTGCGAATCGCGCCTGGGTAATCATTGTTACCTGCGGCTTCATCGATTTTATTGAAGTGGACGAAGATTTCTTTGCTCGTCGCTAGAGCTTTTTCTTTGGTGCCTGGTAACAACTCTCTGGACAAAGCAGACATCAGAATGCGAATATCGCCCAACGGCCCGTGGATGAATGATTTGACGTTATTCCAATCGCGCTTTTGAATCATGGCGGAGAGTTCGGGTAGTCGATCGGTTAATGCGGTAACATTTTTAGTGGTAGTTTGAATTCGCGCTAGTTGTGCTGTGCTGTAAGTTGGTGCCTTTGCTTGGGAGCCATCGCCACAGCTCACGACAAAAACAGAAATAAACACCAGCAAGATGGATATCAGTGGCCGAAATAGAGACATAATTGTAAGAGCTTGATTAAAATTAATCGATTATGGTTCCAGCATACTAGAATTGCTAGGTAGTCCGCAATCCATCTGTTTTCCACCGCATTAGGCTCTAGCGGAAACTCGTGCCGTAATTCATAAATTGACAACCAGATCGCAAATTTGATGTTTAGAGTATTTACGAAAAATTATGACTGTAAATTCGATCGCTGGACGGATGCGCTAAATGCCGGAAACTCACTCAAGTCCAAGTGCAAGAATTTATTCCAAGACGTGCGAATTTTTGAGGGTGAGGAACTAATTTGGGTCTATAGTCGATTGCACACATACCCTCTATACATTGGTGCAGGGGTATATGACAGGCTCGCAAGACAATTCTTGCTTGAAAATGCGCCAATGATCGAGGTCGAAGTTGATGATGCCGAAGCTGATGATCCAGAGCAAGCTTGACTCTTTTCCAGGCTGGCAGGGAAGACTGAAACTCGCCTATCGTCATCACCAGTACAATACCAAGTTAATTCACAATCAGGGCACTGCGCCACTGAAGGTACAACGATCGTTTTATCCCGAAGATTTAGCAATCTGCCACAACACAATTTTGCACACTGCGGGCGGGATTGTCGGTGGTGACAGACTCCAAATCGACATCGATCTTCAGCCCCAATCTCGCGCGGTGATTACTACTGCGGCGGCGGGTAAAATCTACGGCAGTAATGGCACTGTCGCGACTCAATCGATCGTTCACAACATCAGCGAGAATGCCTGTCTGGAGTGGCTACCCCAAGAAAACATTATCTTTAACCAAGCCATCTTTCACCAGCACTTACGAGTCAATTTGGCCGCTACAGGAAGCTGGCTGGGGTGGGAAATAAATCGATTCGGCAGAACTGCACGCGGGGAAAAGTTTCGCCAGGGTGAATGGAAATCGGCAACGGAAGTATACCGCGATGGCCGACCAATTTGGATCGATCGACAGGTATTATCTGGAGATGAAATGGTCGATAGTCCTCATAGTTTAGCCGGACATGCGATCGTTGGCAGTCTGGCTTGGATTGGTACGGAAGTAAGTAAAGATCTAGTCATGGAAGTTCGAGATATCTTTGATGGCGAACCCAGCAAAATGGGTGTTACCCGCCTGACTGAGGGATTATTGTGTCGTTATCGAGGCGACTCTACCACCGAAGTTCGCCAGTGGTTTACGGCTGCTTGGCATTTACTGCGCCATTCATTGCTCGACAGTCCGCCGATCAATTTACGAGTCTGGCAATAGCATAATCATGGATCTGCCAATTGCAGAAATCACCAGATCGATCGAGTACCGCACGATTGGAATCGTCGCTAGTGTTGCAAAGTCCGCCTACGCGGACTGGGATTTCTTAACCCGCGTAGGCGGGTTTTGCAACACAAACGGCGGTTTCAACCGCTGACTCATCGGGCAGGAGGGGCATCATCGGCGGAAGTCTTTGATTCCTGATTGGGAGCCGATTTAGATCGCACGATGAGAGCGCACGATTGAAATCGTCGCTGGTGTTGCGAAGTCCGCCTGCGCGGACTGAGATTTTTTAACCCGCGTAGGCGGGTTTTGCATCACTAGCGGCGGTTTCAACCGCTGACTAATTTGGGGCGCAAGCACGAATAGCATCTTCAAGATCGCTTGCAGGTTGATACCAGGTTTGTAAATGCAAAAGTGCTGGATACAACTGCTCATCAGCCATATTTTTTGCTGCTTCAATGGCTAATACACCTACATTATCCGACATCAATTCTTGAATCAATCGAGGTAAGATTCTGTCATCTTGACGCATTGCTAATCCTGTTAATGCTTCCCCATAGATTTCTGTTGTTTCATCATCTTCACTATCTTCTGTAATAAAACGTTGATATAAAGCCGCTCGAATCGCAGGTGTGTCTATTTCAATAAGACTACCCAATCCAAATGTAGCCCAATCACGGATGTGTGGATGAACATCTGCTGACAATGCAATCAAACCAGAAATTGCACGTTCTTCAGTGTGCCGACTCAATCCGCTGACAACACCATAGCGCACCTCCCAATCTGGATGAAGACAAAACTTTAACAGCGGTTCTATCGCCCGTGGATCTTGCTGGTGTCCTAATGCGATGCAAATATCTCGCAAAATTAGTGGATCGAATTCACTCTCTAGTAATCCAATTAATGTTGTCACGCATTCATCTTGAAATGTTCGTTCGGGACTGCCTAACTGTCCCAAAATATCAATACCCAGACTTCTCTCTTCTGGAATTGAACTTTTTATTAATACTAAGGATCGATCGAGTACTTCTCGATCTCCTCGGCGTTGTAATAAACTAACAAAATTCCACCGTTCTTTCCGGCGATCATCATCATCTTCGGGTGCTAATAATGCTGCTTGAAATAATTCTGCTGTTGTTCGTGCATCTTCTCCCTCGGAGCTTTTTTGATCGATATTTTGATTTGACATTTTAGATAAATTGAGTTTCGCACGATCGAATACCGCACGATTGAAATCGTCGCTCGTGTTGCAAAGTCCGCCTTCGCGGACTAATATCCCTAACCCGCGAAGGCGGGTTTCGCACCACGAGCGGCGGTTTCAACCGCACGCCTTCCCCGCCATCCCCACCATCAACCCAAACCCGTCTCCAACTCCGCCTGAGCCACCGCCAAAGCCTCCTTCACCTTACTTGCATCCCGTCCCCCAGCCTGAGCCAAATTCGGTCGCCCACCGCCGCCACCGCCGCAGATCTTGGCGATATTCCCGATAAACTTCCCAGCCTGTAAACCCTTCGCATTTACACCTTTACTAAAAGCCGCCACCAAACTAACCTTATCCGGTTCGGGAATTGATGCCAGCACGATCGCACCTTCTCCGAGTTTATTTAATAGCCGTTCCGCCGCAGTTTGGAGCGCATTAGCATCGACATCACCAAGTTCAGCGATAATAATTTTAAACTCACCGATCGATATTGCTTGGGCTAGTAATTGCTCGGATTTAGCGATCGCCAATTCACCTTTCACCGTCTCCAATTGCTTCTGATTGGCTTTAAGTTCAGTTTGCATTGTCGAGATTCGATCGAGGATTTCTTCTGGTTTAGCTTTAAACCTGTCACTCAATTCTTTGACCACTTTGTCACGCACATTGAGGTAGTCTAAAATCGCATTACCCGCCACAGCTTCGATCCGCCGTACTCCCGCAGCTACTCCCGCTTCACTGATGATTTTAAATGCCCCAATTTCGGCGGTATTATTTACGTGGATACCACCGCACAATTCCATCGATACGCCAGGGAAATCAATCACGCGGACTTCATCGCCATATTTTTCACCAAACATCGCTACGGCTCCTTTTGCCCTAGCTGATGCGATCGGCATTACTTCAATATCTGCCACATGAGCTTCAGTAATCCAGTTATTTACCAACTCTTCCACCTGTTGGACTTCCGCAGATGTGAGGGCGCGGGGACAGTTAAAATCGAACCGCAATCTGTCGAATGAAACTAGCGAACCTGCTTGGGAAATCTCAGGATCGACGAGTTTTTTCAGAGCTGCTTGGAGTAGGTGAGTTGCTGTGTGATTTGCTTGAGCGCGACGACGAGAACCAGTGTCGATTTGGGCGGTAATGGTATCGCCGACTCGCAAACTTCCCCGCTCGATCGTCCCAAAGTGAACGAAGAAAGCTGACTCTTTCTTGACATCATTAATGCTGACTAATGAATTCTCACCTGAGATGTAACCTCGATCGCCAACTTGTCCACCAGATTCAGCATAAAAGGGACTTTTATCTAAAACAATTTGGACATTCGCGCCAGTATTTACTTCATCGCGAACTTCACCGTCTAATAATAGTGCCACCACTTGAGCGATGCTACTAGATTGGTGATAGCCGATAAAATCAGTCGCCTGAATTGTATTTGCCAGGGTATCTAACGAACCTTGCACCGTAAGATCGATCGATTCTACCGCACCACGCGATCGAACCTTCTGAATCTCCATCTCGGCATTAAATCCAGTTTCATCAACAGTTAAACCCTGTTCTTCGGCGACTTCTTGCGTTAATTCCAGCGGGAAACCATGAGTATCAAATAGCGTAAACGCATCCTTACCCGAAATCTCCTTCACGCCCTGACTCAGAGCATCGGCAATAATATTCGCCAGTAACTTCTCGCCATTCCCCAAGGTTTTGAGAAACTGAACTTCCTCCCGCAGCAGTTCCGCCTTAATTTTCTCCGCCTTTTCCCGCACATTCGGATAAGCAACTTCCGACATCGCGATCGCACTTTCGGCTACTTTCGTCGTAAATTCAGCATCAATCCCAATCAATCGCCCATGACGCACCACCCGCCGAATTAACCGTCGTAAAATATAACCCCGCCCAGTATTTTCAGCGCGAATTCCATCCGCGATCATGTGTACAACAGCCCGAACGTGATCGCCGATTACCTTCAATGAAGTCTTCGTTTTTTCATCACTACTGAAATAATCAATCCCCGCAATTTCCGCCGCAGTTTGAACGATTGGAAAAATCAGATCCGTCTCATAATTATTTGGCACATCTTGGAGGATTTGCGCCATCCGCTCCAAACCCATTCCCGTATCGATGTTCTTGTTCGCTAACGGCGTGAGATTGCCATCCACATCGCGGTTGTACTGCATGAACACCAGATTATAAAACTCAATAAATCTACTGTCATCCTCCAAATCGATGTTCTCATTCCCCATTTCAGGATGGAAATCATAATAAAGCTCAGAACATGGCCCACAAGGCCCCGTCGGCCCCGAAACCCAAAAATTATCATCGGCACCCAACCGCTTAATTCGCAGGGGATTCACGCCAATTTTGTCCCGCCAGATTGCAAAAGCCTCATCATCCTCCTCAAACACGCTGACAACCAACCGTTCAGGGGGCAGATTAAACACCTTTGTCGAGATTTCCCAACCCCATTCGATCGCTTGTTCCTTAAAATAGTCCCCAAAGCTAAAATTGCCCAACATCTCAAAAAACGTATGATGCCGCGCCGTCCGCCCCACATTCTCGATATCATTGGTACGGATACATTTCTGGGAAGTCGTCGCACGGGGAAAATCGGGCTGGCGTTGACCCAAGAAAATTGGCTTAAATGGTAACATGCCTGCGATCGTCAATAACACCGTCGGATCTTCCGGCACCAACGAACCACTCGGCAACGGCTGATGTCCCCGCTGGCTATAAAAATCGAGGAAGGCTTGACGAATCTCGGCACCACTGAGTTTGAGAGCAGACATAAAAATTTTAAAGAGGGACGGCAGTATAGTAGCTATCCCTCTATTGTGCCATTTTTGGCTTCAGCAATAACCAAGAGCGACATTCACATTATCGATCGTGTCAAGATCTGGTCTGTGATGGTAGACTAACTATTTATTAATGCTAAATCTGGCATGACTAGAGATGAAAGCATTAGAATGGATTAGTGGTGCTTACCAAGATTTACTAGACCTACCCCCTGATGTGCAAAACTTGCTGGGGTATGGTTTGTACTTAGCTCAAATTGGCGATAAACATGATGACGCGAAACCTCTAAAAGGTTTCAAAGGTGCTGGAGTGCTAGAAATCGTCGATAACTTTGATGGTGATACCTACCGTGCCGTCTACACTGTAAAATTCGAGTCGGCAGTTTATGTACTGCACGTCTTTCAGAAAAAGTCCAAAAGTGGCATAGCGACCCCCAAACAGGACATAGATTTAATTGAAAAACGACTAAAAGTGGCACAAGAACACCATCGAAACAACTATGATAACCAACAAAACTAATTTAGATCTCGATGAAAATAGTGTGATTCCCAGTAGCGGCAATGTATTTGCCGA
>JANNBD010000068.1:0-3581 GCA_031385105.1 Chamaesiphon sp. OTE_78_metabat_374 | reverse complement strand
TTTTGGAGATGATGCTGATGAAACAATCGCTCAAATTCGTGCTGATGAAATTGATATCCTAATCGATCTAGATAGCTTGACATTACCGACTACTTGTCAGATCCTAGCAGCTAAACCTGCTCCCATCCAAGCTAGTTGGCTAGGGTGGGATGCCACAGGTTTACCAACTGTTGATTATTTTATTGCCGACAATTATGTTCTGCCAGATAATGCCCAAGATTATTATCAAGAAAAGATTTGGCGACTACCTCAAAGTTATCTGGCAGTTGATGGTTTTGAAGTAGGCATCCCAACCATTAGTCGAGAAAGTTTAGATATCCCCCGCGATGCAATTGTTTATTGGAGCGGACAACGAGGTTATAAACGTCATCCCGACACCGTTCGCGCTCAGATGCGAATTATGAAATCTGTACCTAATAGTTACTTTTTGATTAAGGGAGATACAGATCCCGTGATTGTTCAGGAATTTTTTGGTCGGATTGCTGTTGAGGAAGGTATTGATGCCAACCGCTTGCGATTTTTGGGACAAGTAGCCGATGAATATACCCACAGGGCTAATCTAGCGATCGCAGATATAGTACTCGACACTTTCCCGTACAATGGTGCCACCACCACCCTGGAAACCCTCTGGATGGGGATCCCAATGGTGACGCAAGTTGGACAACAATTTGCCGCGCGGAATAGTTATACTTTTATGCTTAATGCGGGGATTGAAGAGGGGATTGCGTGGAGTCAGGAAGAGTATATCGAGTGGGGAATTAAATTGGGACTCGATCGAGAATTCCGAGACAAGATTGCTGGTAAACTGCGATCGGGTAGAACTACAGCCCCCGTCTGGAATGCCAAACAATTTACCCTCGATATGGAAGATGCTTATCGACAGATGTGGGCGAAGTATCAGGCAGAATTAAATTAGATAGCCCTCTATTTTCTCCAATATATTTCAGGATCTTTAGAAGGGTTTGGTTGTGCTCTTAGCAAAGCACCGCCAATAGCCAAGAGTGAGAATCCATTGACAGTATTTGAAGGAAGACTACCATTTTTTATAAAATAAAATGTTGCAAATCTACACATGATTAAAATTATAGGTGCCGTCAAGAACACACTTAATTTTTCAGGCGGTGTATTTTGTTTGTCAGAATAAAGATAAACTGATCCTGCGGTACAGATCGTTCCAATTAAAGTCAAAACGGTTGAAATACCGGAAGCATTGGTTTCAAGAAATGGCCATCGTGAACCGCTAAATTGATCTGACAGAATAAATGCCAATCCAAATCCACCAAAAACCACATTTACAAGTACTCTAAACCCCCATGAAATTACATAGATTGCTGTCCTGAAAAATTCTTTCATTTCGATTATTGTAGATATTCATTTGTAAATTTATCAGATTAAGCATACACAAGGTACAAGATTAAACTATTCTGTAATCTATTACAAGTAAAGAATATCTATGCATTTATCCAATTACGGCAATGCAATCAATCTCGACGAGGACATCTTTTGGTAATCTAGCGACTTCGACACAGGCACGAGCTGGTGCAGTTTTTTCATCAAAGTAACGAGCATAAACTCCATTTACTGTTGCGAAATCGTTCATGTCTTTGAGATACACGCCTGTTTTGACGACATCTTCAAAGGTTGCTCCGGCTTCGGTGAGAATGGCGGCAAGATTTGCCATGACTAGTTCGGTTTGTTTGGCAACATCGCCATTATGAGCGAGTTGATTAGTGGTTGGATCGATCGCGATTTGTCCCGATACAAATAACATTTTACCAGTTGCAACGATCGCTTGATTATATGGGCCGACTGGTGCGGGGGCTAGATTGGTTTGGATGATTTGCTTCATTTTTGTTAGTGGATAGTGGATCGTGAATAGTGGATCGTTAGATTTGATAGTTGGTAGCGGACTGAAGGGGTGACAAGCACCCCTATAAAGGTTTCCCCTGATGGATTTTGCACAGTTGGATGAAGATTGAAGGGAAGTAAAGGCAGGTTACTTTTGGAGTACAAAGAGTATGGGATAATAATAAAGATATGCTCAAAAAGTGAGAGCATAAAAACACATAATGTATCCCGAATTATATCAAAAGTGGTTCAAATTAACATTGAATCCGGCGGAGCTAGTGGTGATGGAAATCCTGATGAGAACAGTAGGATTATTAGCTAAAGCCACATTAGGACATCTAGCAAATAATTTACCGCTACCAATTTTAGCAGCGAGTAGACTCAAAACATTGGATTTTTGAACAGTTCTAGATTTTGTAAAGAGAAGCTATGGTGGGGAATTTGGATAGAAATAATGACAGGATATTGGAAGAAATCAGTATCTTTTTGCGAGGAGTTAACATTTCAAAGACTCCCCACAAGTTTCCATTTAATGTCGCTGTTCACTATCCTCAAGAGCATTATGGTATGCGAGTAGAAGAAGGTTGGTTTCTCTTGACAACATTTTCAGATTTAAATACCGCTGTTGGGATTTATGCGACTAGATTTCAGTTGGAAGAGATGTTTCGTGATTTTAAATTATATGGATTTAATCTTGAGCTGACTCAACTTAACGGTTCTAGATTTGATGCCTGGTTCTTACTGTTAACCTTAGTTTATAGTGTGATGGCATTTAATGGTATCTGTACTACTGAAGCTGACCGAAAATATTTAGTCAGAACTGACAATACAAAACGTCAAACTGCTAGGAATTCAATTATAACTGTTGGTAAATCCGCTCTCTTTTTTAAATTTGATTGGGCCTTTCTTGCTCCATTGATTTCTCGGTATATCAGGATAAATCACCACAAAATTGATTGTTATATTCGTGGAATGGATTTCTACGATCGATATCTAGCCAGGAGTTAAGGGGTACTTGTCACCCCTTCAGGTAGCGGATCGATACTTTAGTTGTATGTGTGCAAAATGCCCACTACTCAAATTCAGGCGAATTTATATTAACGATCCACTATCCACTATTCACGATCCACTAATTCAATACTTTAATTTACCATCAGGATCTGGTGGTTGCGGATCTGGTTTTGGTTCGGCGACTTTACGGGCTGGTTCGACAGATTCATTATACCGAATTGGTAACTGAACTACTTTGCTTGGTTCTGGTTTGTTTTTATTGATATCTACCGTTTCCCCACGTCTTCGGGCGGAGACACGTTCTTCGCTAGTACCTTCACTGATTACCTCGTATAGGATTGCTTGCTTCTCGGCTTTACCTTTTCGCAAGATTCGCCCTAGTCTTTGGATGTATTCGCGGGGAGATGCGGTACCGGAGAGGATTACGGCGATGCTGGCGGCGGGGACATCGACACCTTCATTCAGTACTTGAGAGGCAACTAAAACATTGTATGTGCCTTCCCTGAAATGGGTGAGGATATCGTGGCGTTCTTTGACTGGGGTATGGTGGGTAATTGCGGGGATTAATAGACTTTGGGCAATGCGATAGACGGTGGCATTATCGCTGGTAAAAATGAGGGTGGCTTCGGGATAATGTCGATCGAGTATTTCCGCTAATATTCTCAATTTACCATTAGTTGAGAGGGTGATTTCTTTAGCTTCTCGATGTGCTAGCATGGCTC
>JANNBD010000494.1:0-19311 GCA_031385105.1 Chamaesiphon sp. OTE_78_metabat_374 | reverse complement strand
CAACGATCCTGTTGCATCTAATCCACATCAATAACATCAAAGGAATATTCAATATGAAATCTAAATCTTTACTGGCACTTGCCTTAGCACTAGCAACAATCGGATTGTCTTTTCCCGCTGTAGCAGGAGAGCGAGATGGTGATAATAATCGCCGAAACGATCGCCAAGAGCGTCGAGATAATCGTCGTCAGTCATACTACGGGAAATATCATTACTATAAGCTGAGTGATGGTTCCCATATTTACATTGGTAGTAAGGGTGACTATTGGGATCGACGTGGCAATTACTATCCTGATACTGAAAATAATGATTATGAAAAGTATCACGATACTGGCTACGACTACAGTAAAGGCGACTACTATGAGTCTGGTAAATATTACCCGAAAAAGCAGTTTCGCGATAATCGTCAGTCATACTATGGAAAATATCATTACTACAAGCTGAGTAACGGTTCCCATATTTACATCGGTAGTAAGGGTGACTATTGGGATCAGCGTGGCAATTACTATCCTGATAGTGACAGTAATGATTATGAGAAGTATTATGATTCGGGCTACGATTACAGTAAAGGCGACTACTATGAGTCTGGTAGTTACAACTCGAAAAAGTAAGCTGATCCAGATATTTTCACTAGGCCCAGTGTTTTGATCAATCTAGTCAGGATGATTCACACAAAAGCAGATCGACAAAAACGTTCCGATCTGCTTTTGAGCGATCTGAAGATCGTAAAGAAACTTGTGCTACTGCATAATCAGCTATTGTCACAAGTATATAATTTGGCTAGCCTATTCTTGAATCAAGGCGGGTCAAATGAATCAAATTCGTTCTGATGCTACGGACACAGACTTAATCTCCAGTTTGCGTCAAGGTAATCAACATGCTCTAAGTATCCTTTACGATCGCTATGGTGGCTTAGTATACACCTTAGCCTTGAAGTTACTCGATTGTCGGGATCGAGCTGAGGATTTAACCCAAGATGTATTTTTAAGCTTCTGGAAACAGCAAAAATTTGACCCAACTCGTGCTAAGTTAAGTAGCTATCTGTGCTTGATTACGCGATCGAAAGCCATTGATAAGTTGCGAAGTCGGCAGAGTGAACAAAAGTCGATCGATCGATTACAACAGAGCGTTGTTGCCGAAGCTAATTTACCCACACCATTGGACTATGCCACTCAATCTGAACAACAAACCATCGTGCGGCAGTCTTTATCACTATTGAGCGAACGACAGCGGCAGGTATTAGAACTAAGCTATTATCACGATCTCAGCCAATCAGAGATCGCGAGCAAACTTGATTTGCCATTGGGAACTGTCAAAACTCATGCGCGTCAAGGATTAATCAAACTACGTCAACTGTTGCAACTGTAGCTCGATTGAAAGAGAAACCTATGGCTAAATCGATCTCAGAAGAAGAACAAATATTAGCGGCTAACTATGTTTTGGGTAATCTAACCGGATTAGAGATTAATCAATTTGAAGCTGCTCTAGCTAGTAATCCCGAACTTCAGGCAGAAGTAGATGCCCTACAATCTGCTTATGATACATTGCCGCAAGGATTGTCTCCAGTTACGCCACCACCTGAATTAAAAGCCAAGATTATCAAATCCTTTGCGGCTGAATCAATGGCAAATTCACTTACAAATCCGACGAGAGAGTAGTTCCAGGAACTATTTGATTTCTATCCAACTAATTTAAGTCGATCGATCTCACTGCAACAATCAGCTACCGCCGTTCGGTTGCTCATGGCAGTTACTAAGGACTGATAAGCTGCCCAGTGATCTTTGATTAATACTTTAGCTTGAAGTGTAGCTAGATTTTCTTGATTGACTATTTCCTGCTGTTGTTTACCTGCGAGAAATAATACTCCTCGCAATTTTTGTAGATCTTCAGTGCCACCTTCAGACTTGCTATATATTGATTTTTCTGCGGCAATTCCCGCCATCCAAACAGTGCAATATTTCTGGAGTAATTGACCAGGGATATCTGCTGGTGGTGGGGCAAACATCACTCCCCCCTGGGCAGACTGCCCTTGCTTGAAAGATTCCCAGGCACTGAGTGTATATCCAGTAATCGGAATATCGAGGAGATAAGCAACTAGAAAGTGTCCAGCTTCATGCTCGATGATCCGTTGACGATAGGCTGGATTGGTACTAGCGATCGCATCTAGTAAAATCGTCGCGGCAGTACTTTGCAGAAAAAAACCATCGATCGTCGTAATTACCACGATCGCAAAGATCATTAAAATTGGTACTGTTGAAGAAATATTCAACAGCGGTGTGACTAGGCTGGAAGCAGTCATCGCAAACACACAAATTGCGACTAAATTAAAAGAAATTTGCTTGGTCGGATTATCTGAATACATCTATCCACTATTGACTATTGACTATTGACTATCCACCATTCACTTCCGAATCGGTAGATTACCCTTACCGCGAAGATAACGATCGATATCGATCCCAAGTACAGAATTGACGGTACCAGTGCGAAGATCGACCGTGGCGCGACCGTTGATGCCAACTAAATTACCCCGACTGTCGAGGACTGGGCCACCACTCATTCCTGGCAGAGCATTGACTGTGTATACCAGGGCATAGCCATCTTGAGGTTGCTCGATCCGCCCCGACAAACTGCCGATGAGTAACTGATAGGTAGGAGTTAAAAATTGGGGACTAGGATCGGCCCAGCCAGAAACATATAACAGATCTCCTTCATTCAACTGATCAGAATTGCCGATCGAGGCTGTTTGGTAGCGATACTTACTTTGAAATTCTAGGATAGCTAAATCTAGTTTACCAACTCTGGCGATCTTTTTCGCTGAAATCGGATGTTTTTGACCATCAGCAGTCCCAATTGTCAATAATTGCGGTGAGATCACCTTACCCCCAGTACTGACTACATGCCAGTTGCTCAACACAACATATCGATCTGCTTGATGTCCGACGATCACGCCTGAGCCAGTGTTTGCACCATCAATTCTCACTGTGATAGTTTTAGCAATTTGGCTAGGATTGGGGCTGAATACTCGCCACAATAGATGGCTGGTAAATGCACCCGCAGCCACAATCACAATGGCATTCACCACCTGACTCGTAATCTTATTTTTAAGCTTGTGTTGACGCAATTATTCGCCCAATAGCCGTTCAACATTAACATAGGCATCGCCATTGCGATAGCTAACTAATTGTGTACCGCTTAATTGGATAATCTTACCCGCAGCGCGAGCACGCAAGTCGAGCATCTGTTGGAGCATGTGACTAGAATCACTACCCTTGGGCAGCGTCACTAATACACTAGTCATCGGACAAGTGTTTCCGCTGACACCTGTATCCACACACAGAACTGGATAATTGTTGACATTACCAGTGCGGATAAATTTTAGCTGACCATTTCGATTAAATTTTTCGAGCCTAGTTGATACTTCGGTACACCGTTGATTGACATTATTGTAACGTCCCGTAAAGGATTTAACCCAATGGATTGTGGGAATGCTTCCTCTAACTGTTCTCACCACAGTAGTCGGGATTCCCGCTACCAGTTCACATTGAAACTTTCGACTGGGTTTAGCTTGGCTTGGTGGTGCTAATTGGGAATCAATGACGAGAATTCCTCCAAGTAGCAAAACACTATAAAAAACACGGATTGAAGCTAGAATTTTTATCATGATGTGTGAATACAATCTTGGCTCTAGTGAATCTAAATTGCAACTAATTTATCGACTATTATAAGCATTATTGGCAATGACTATCATTAATCATTGACAGTCAATATACTGAATTTAGTGATATTAATTCAGCTAGATGTACTAGCCAAGTTGTGATCTCAATCGCAACAATTATCGTAAATATATGATTTTGGATTGGATTCATCAATTTAAGATGCTATGGTTTCAAAATAACGAATACTAAGTAGTCAGTTCAGCAGCAGCTCACCTCAATTTTCGCTAGGGATAGTCACATGTCTAATCAGATCCTGCATCTTCATTATCAAATAGCCAGAGTGCTGGGACTAGGTAGAGCGGGAATTACTTATTTAGCTCAAGATATTGATACAATTGATTCGCGACTGTGTGTGATCAAAGAAATTCAATCGATCGATCAACATGAATCAACTCCCTCATCAGTCACAGCGATGTTTGAAGATCGGGTGTCGATCGCTTATCGGGTTGGACAACATCCCCAGATACCGTCAATAGTGGCTAAGTTTGAGGAAGATGGGCATCGATATTTGGTGCGTGAATATATTGAGGGAGAGCTGCTCAGTCAGGACTTAATCCCAGGAACAATCTGGAGTCAAATACAGGTGTTTGACTTTCTAATGGATTTAATTGGGATCCTCTGCTTTGTCCATAGTTTTAATTATATTCATCAAGATATCAATCCACATAACATTATTCGGAGCGGTGATGGTAGATTTAATTTGATTGGATTTAGTGCTGTTAAAGATTTAGGGAATACCGATCTTAATCGTTCAGCTAATCATCAGCTAAATCATCATAGTTCGAGCTATGTCCCCTATGAGCAAGAGCACAACTCTCCTCAGTTCAATAGTGATATTTATGCAGTGGGTGCAATTGCGATCCAAGCTCTAACTGGTAAGTTTCCAATCGATCGAGATGCCGATAGTTATGAGTTTCAATGGCAAGATAATCTGAAAATTGACGCTAGACTAATCAAGATTATCGATCGAATGGTACGTCCTGATTATCGCAATCGCTACCAGTCAGGATTTGAAGTATTAGCGGATCTCCAGTCTTTTGCCCTGGCTCAATTACCTGTGAGTAAGACTAGTCAATTTAAGCCATACTTAATTTTTGCAGGTACTATTTGTACCCTTCTATTAGGAACTGGTGCCGCTAACTTACTGTCAGCAAATAACGATCGTCCTCAATTACCAACTCAAAAAGTAGCCACAGCCCAACTAATCGTGCCAACTGTCCATCCCGATCCTCAATGGCGAACATATAGAGATCAGAGGATCAAGATCAAATATGCCAAGAATTGGCAACAGGATGATGTTTTGAATATCATTACAGGTGAGCATCTAATTTTTACCAGTCCCAAACAAAATTCAGTCGATCGATATCAAGAGAATATCTCAATTCGGATCGAAAAATTGACCAATCCTCGGACTAAGCTGCCAAATTATACTCAAGCTGCAATCGCCGAGATTAATAAGTATTATCCAGGTGCTAACATTGTTGAATCTAGTTCGATTAATTTAGCTAATCAGCCAGCTCAATTAGTTGTCTATACTGGTAAAGATGAAAAATCACTACTGACTAAGAATCTTGAAGTTTGGACAATCGATCGAGGGAATGCTTATATTATCACATACAAAGCTGCTCCAGATCGATATTATCATTACTTAGAAACGGCAATGACGATGATTAATTCGTTTAAGTTGAAATAATTTTATGTCTTCCAATTGCCAATGGCTCTAATTCGATCGTCAATATCCTGAATGTTCAATGGTTCTTCTAATACATCGCTAGATGGCTGAGAAAGTTGGCTCATTGCTTGGATCTGGTGATAACGATCTTCCATTTCTGCTTGGACGTTTTGGAACTTGTCTTGGAGATTAGACAGATCCTGAAACTTATCCATCGTGCGATCAATACCCATCGACTCATTCATTGCCATACATGCTTTGATCGTTTCCATTTCGATCTCTAATAAAGATAACTTCGTTTGCTCCTGAATATGACATTCATTGACATTCATCAACATTTCTTGAGCACGTTCCAAGCGCACTTTTAATTCTGGCAAAATTCGTTCAATCCCGATTGCTTTTGCCATCGCCAGCCTAGCTTCGACAGAATCATTAGCTCGTTGATATTCTAAAACGATGCCGATTAATTCTTGATGCTCTTGACATTTTAGATCGTATTGGCGTTGAATTTCTCTAGTGATTGATCGAACTCGATCGACAACCCGTTGCATCTGAGTAACTCGTAATCCGATCGATCCAAGTAATTGTGTCGCATGTTCGATGGTAATATCATCACTAGTTTTAGCTGTTGCTGTTGCTGTGGGGGGTATTTGCCACAACCAATTCCAGCCTGCGATCATCTGTTCACCCACAGCATCACCCATTAACCACAAAATTAGATTGCTCATCTGTTCTCAGCTTTATTTACTGAGTAATTGAGCGATGACTAGCGATTTATGCAAAATTTATTAAGTCGTCTGAATCTCAGTTTGAATTACCAGGCAAGCCCGACTTTTTAGAAAAAGCCGAGCTTATAACTAGTAATAATTTTAATTAGCCTAAGCCAAGTTGCTACCGAATAAAATGCCTACGATTAAAATCGTGGCTAGTGTTGCAAAGTCCGCCTGTCTTGTCTCGCTAAACCGTCTCCAGGGGAGACGCTACGCGAACGGGAAACCCGACGAGCGCGATCCGCTACGCGGACTAGTTAATCAGTCCGCGTAGGCGGACTTTGCAACACTAGCAGCGGTTTCTAACCGCTGAGGTTGTAGGTAGCAACTTGAGTTAGCCTAATCGTCTTAGTCTCTAACCTTTAAATGTCTGTCCGTTAAAAGTAGTTTTGCTAGTTAAGATCTTACTCTCTTTCAATCGCCAGCCTTGCGGAGTCTTCAGCCATGAATCGCGAGATGTTTGATTAATAATGATTTTATTAAAACCAGCAACAGTGCCTTCAGTTTTTTGTTCGATCGCAACATCGATACCACTAGCCTTGACATCAATATTTTTGATTGTTGCTTTATTTGAGGTTAGCTTGATATTAAAGCGGGTAAATAAATTATTGTAATGTTCACGAAACTCGGCTAGATTCTGCTTTGCACCCTCAGGGTTGATACTTACATAATCAGGAGTAAATAGTGCTGTTGCTCCCTTGATATCGCGGCGGACAAAGGCGGCATTAATTTGGTTATAGTTGGTTTGGATTGTCGGTTGTATTTTTGAACTTGTTTCTGCATGTCCAGGCCCAATTGTGACGATCGCGACAGAAATTAAGACTGTAGATAAAATTGTATTGTTGGAAGAGAAAAAGTTCATGGTAACTGTGGTGTGATGAAGTTGTCCTTACTGACGCAGGTTAAGATTTGAAAGTTTCCCAACCTGAAGATTGACTAACGATGAGCAGTTTATGAGTGAATCAGGGAACTTACTAGTTCACAAAATCCAGCCACTTCTGGTGACTTGGTGATGTATTGAGGCTGATGGATTAATTGACTGTTGTAGTGGTGAATATTAGCAACACCAACAGAGTGGGGAAATAAGGATCGATCGAACATACTGGCATCATTGGGACTATCCCCAACGGTAATAACTTGCGTCGGTTTAAGTTCTGGAAAATATCCCTTGAGTACCTGTAAAATTGCTACTCCTTTGTCTTGTTGCTGGGGCTTAATATGGCACTGAATCGTACTAAAGGTAAAGCTATAACCCCAAGATTGGCATTTACTGGCAATCTGCTCTAGTTCTAAATTGGTTAAACCAGCAATATCAAATGTCCAATCGGTAATCCGAAATTGGTTATCAACTGACTCTTCAATTTGAGGATAGGATTCCTGCAACTCCCAGAATCGATTGGCTAATTGTTCACGGTGGAGTTCAATCTTCTCAATCCGCGTCAAAAAGTCAAATTCACCGTCAGTATTAAAGTATATGCCGCCATTTTCGGCGATCGAACCCACTACAGGCAAATAATTATTGACAGCACTCACCCAGCCCGCAGATCTACCTGTGACTAGTAGCAATTTTATCCCCTTGGCAGTAAGTAGATCGATCGATTCTAGTAGCTCACTGGTAAACTTACCTGCACGAGTCAAAGTCCCATCGATATCTGTCGCAACGAGCTGAATATCTGTCAGTTTTTCCGGTAGGGGAGTTGTCATGAAGGAAGTGTCGCAATGGTGACGAGGTATTACTACCGAAATCAAGTTTCTTTTTTGCTTCAGTTAGCTCTGCGGCATTTTGCAGTAAAGCTGAAGCCATTCACTACTATAAACCAGATGAGATAACTAGTTCACCCTCTGGAGATCTGAGTTTGATTAGTTTCCGGATCCCTGCCGAGAGCTAGTGTAAATAGATAAACAAGCTCACAACTGAATCGATTGACGATTCCGCATGGCGGACGCTCCGCGAACGAGACAAGCCAGCACGATTCAGCTATTGCCACCATCCACCATCTTGAGACTACCCAACCCAGATGTCATGAATCAATCCAACTTACTTTGTGCCTTTGCTCGCTATCACGGCGAATTTACACCTGCAAATCTAGCCTTTAACGCCAACCTTCAGGAATTTTCTCAAAAAGTTAGTTTAATCGTGGCACTAGAAACAGGTGGCAAGCTATCTGCACTGGATGCCTATGAGCAGATTGAAGCCCTTCGCGAAATGTTGTCTAAGTCAAAAAAACAATTAGGAATCATCGGTCAGAATTAGTCGATCAATTACAGTTCCACAGCAGCTTCAACACCCAAATAATTTTCTAATAATACCTGCAAATAACGTCGGGAAATCGCCGTCAACCCACATCTGACAATTGCTAGCTGCGAGTTGTCATGTTTGACATCACCAAAAATTTGGCAGCGGCAATCGAATTCTAGCCAGCTTTGAGCGAGATCGAGCGTTAATTTAGTCCAGCTTGGTGATTTTCGGTGTCCGTTGAACCCTTTTACACCAACTTGCTCAGTTAGTTCAGCTTGTGCCTGTTCTAACTGCTGATGATCATCGTAGATCGCGTCTAGGACTGCCATTAGAGTCTGGATTAGCCGTTGTTCGGCTGGGTGTTCAAAAAGGCCGTTGGACTCTGTTCTGAGCCGATTCTGGCTGTCTGCTGGCTCAAATGAGAGATTTGGTCTGCTAATTTGCCAGTTGCTGGTAATTCTCACCACTTTTTCACTAGCAGCTAGTTTCAGCAGTGAGCAGCAGCGGGCATGGGCGTAGATGGCTAGATCCATCGATCCTGTTGGGGTTGAAGTTGCCGTGCAGCCAGGTTGGTTACACGGTAGGTCGTAAATGTAATTTAGCCAAATCCCGATCGATTTAGAGGTAAGTTGAAAGTAGATGTAACTAGCCTGGTTGTACCAACAATCTAGCTCCAACCGCACAGATCCTTCAACAACTGCCAACGGCGGAATTGAAAGATCGAGATTTTGGCAAATTTCTAATGGTGTTAGTGCTGATTTTGCTGCTAATTGGTGTGCGATCGTGCTGACATACTGGTATTGTGATGTAGGGATTTGCCGGATCGATCGCTGAAACTGTCCATGCCCACACAAGTCTGGCTGTAACTCAATTACGTCACGCGCCCAATTTTGTTGGAGCGAGTCGATCTGAGATTTCTGAGCAATTGACTGTAAATAGTCCGCAATTGTCCTGGCAATTGAGGGTGCTAGTGGGATTAGAATCGGGTCTGATAAAGGAAAAATCTTCACACAAACACCCCCGATTTTAAATAATAACTACGCTTCAGCCTCAAACAAAACTGATTTACTACATCAAAACACATGTAGAATCATTAAAAAAAACATCTGCCATTCTGCTGGTTTGCTATGCATTCATCATCTACCCCACTGAAAAATAATACTCGATCGCTTTCAACCTGGCAGCGTCTGCTAGATTGGGCGCAGGAACATTATCGCTATCGAACATTTGCCAAAGATGCTCAGATCCCGACTCGATCGGGATTACTATATCTAGTTCAGCGTGGTACGATCCGCCTGACAGGGACAGCCGAAGCCGAGCCACCCCAGTATCCCCATCAAAATAGTACCCCGATCGAATTTCAGCTCCAAAGTGGGGATGAAACTTTTTTGGGCTTTGTCGGGGCGGGACAACCATTTGAAATCATTGAGCGATCTCCATTTACACTTCAAGCTTTTGCCCATACGGACAATACGGCGATCTTTTGGATGTATTGGCATGATTTAGAGAATTTCCCCAGTTTTCGGCGGGAGATTTTGGACTCTTTTCGGTATCAGCACCAGCGAAAACTACTCTGGCTAAATACATTGGGACAACGCCATACTATCGAGCGATTACTTGGCTATTTGACACTACTAATCGAAGAATTTGGCGAACCTTGCAAGGAAGGTTATTTTCTACCGTTCCCACTTACCCATGCCCAAATTGCTAGTGCGATCGGGACTACCCGCGTTACAGTAACTAGGCTGATGAAAGAGTTGCGCGAAGAACGTAAAGCCATCCAAACCAAAGGTGACAATCTCATCTGTCTGCTCACACCCAGTCAATCCGAATAAGCGCGATCTGTAGAGTGGGCAATGTCTTGGCAGTGCTCACTAGCTACACTTCAATTCATCATACTTCAGCATCTCAATTCTGGTGTCGATCTACATCCGCTAACAAGCTAAACTAGAGAGCAATGTACTTATTTTAACTGCGATTCCCATGATTTTGCCAGGTTCGACAATTCGGGTCAAAAATATTAACGATATCTACTATGGCGTTCAAGGATTTGTGCAACGAGTCACTGATGGCAAAGCAGCCGTGATTTTTGAAGGCGGGAACTGGGATAAAATGGTCACATTTCGCCTCAGTGAGCTGGAATTAGTAGATCTTACTCAGAAATAAGCTAAATTTGACGATGTTTGATTTGCAAGGACTAAATATTTACCTCATCGGCATGATGGGTTCGGGTAAAAGTACTATCGGCCCACTACTTGCCGGACATTTAGGCTATAGTTTTTTAGACACAGATGCAACGATCGAAAAACTAGCTGCTCAAAGTGTGACCGAAATTTTTCAAACTGTGGGTGAAGCCGAGTTTCGCCAACTCGAAACCCAAGTGCTCGCCGAAGTATCTGCCCATCTCCGGCTGATAGTTGCCACAGGTGGCGGCATTGCCATCGAACGGGAAAATTGGAATCACCTCCATCAAGGCTTGGTAATCTGGCTAGATCCCCATGTGGAAATTCTAGTCGAACGCCTGCAAGGTGATACGACTCGCCCGCTGCTAGCCAACTCAACAAATCTACAGTCTAAATTAGAGACAATGCTGGCAGAGCGTCGGGAGCGTTATGGTGAAGCCGATATTCATATTTCGATCGATCAAAAGCTGACTACCGAAGAAATTATCGATCGGATTTTAGCAGCTATTCCTACAGTATTAAAAGCACCAATTGCGATCCCAGGTTAAATCTATTTGTTGGATATAGATACTCGCCAGAAACCCGACTTTTCCAGAAAGTCGGGTTTCTTTAACCTCTAGAATCTAATAATCTTATTTTACCACTCGAACAGATTTAACTTGAACGGGTTGTCCAACCTGACAAATAGTTACCGTATCTGTCTTAATAACCCCACGAACTTGTACTCTCGTTCCGTCAATTTTGGGAAACTTACCCATCAATTCATACTTTTTACCATCGTCACTGGCCAGTTGATAGCAAGTGCCTTCGATGGCTAATTTACGAATCGTACCAGTCAGACTAACAATCGCTGACTTAACTTTTAGTGTTCTAGAACTTGGCTCTGCAATTGTTGGCAAAATCGGCCAGAAAACACCAATGGCTAAAATTGTACTAATTAAAACTGTGTGAATTACCGCTGTTTTCATCTTACTTATCTATTGCTTATTTTAGTCAGGCTGGACGACCTAAAGTTGTAATGTAAAGGACAGCTTCATCCTCAGGAATACCGAGGACTTCATTAACTTGATCGTCAAAAAATCCGGCAATTCCACTCACACCCAAATCCAATCTGATCGCTGCTAAATTTAACCGTTGTCCTAAATGTCCAGCATCTAAATGTAAATAACGGTATACTCGATCGCCATATTTGAGAATCGCTTTTTTCAGATCTGCCGTGTGGAAAATTACAGCTCCAGCATCACGCCCTAATTCCTGTCCCAGGCAAAGATAGTGGAGTTCTTGGCGAAAGTTCTTAAACCTAATTTGTCGCAACTCTTGGGCGCGAGGAGCATAATAATAACAGCCTTCTTCTAATCCCCGCACGCCCGAAACAACAATAAATGTTTCGATTAAACCTAAGTCAAAATAATCGGGATGCGGATCTAAAAGTTGGTCGGTATAATGGGCAGGATGATAAGTGAAATCAAGAATTGCATAGAGTTCATCAATTGTTAGTTCGGCACCCGTATAGGCACGGGTAGAGCGACGCTTGAGAATGGTATCTTCTAATCCAGATAGAGGTAAATTATCCTGCCAATCGATCGGATCTGTGACTGTTGATATTTTCAGGCAAAATGGGAAATTATACTTATCATCCAATGGCACTGGATCAACATCGCCTGGATTGGCTGGCAACTGTCTAAACTGAGTAATTTCAGTCATTTCATGACAATATTTCAACAGTTGTCCATCGGCTAATTTTGGATATTCTAGATTAGTACGGGCAGGTAATGCTGAGGGGAAAGCTGAAATTGCTCTATCGGGATCAGCATTGATATCGATACAAGGAATCACACTGACAGCACCTTCTAAATCGGGATTTAGGTATAGTAAATCATTGATAGCTCGATCGACAAAACCGCCAATCAAATAAGGGCGAAAACCATTCATCGATCCAGCCAACTCGATATTAGCAAGCAGGTGTCCAGTATCTAAGAAAATTCGCCGATATGCCCGATCTTGATATCGCCATGCAGAACGATTGAACACTGCGGTAGTGATTAAGCTAATATCTGCAACCATTAAAGCCGGATGCATAAAGCAAGCTACTTGAATATTTTGCCAAACATCACTTGCCCAAAAGTGAATCAAAGTGTGATCTTTGACTTGATAATTGTAAAGCCCAGCAGGCAATAAACCATTGCCCCGCGATACTAAATAAATCTCTGCTGGATACAATCCCCCCGCCGATGGAGCCGCCCGCAGATACATCGGCTCACCCATTGTCTGGATGCGAGCAGTCAGTCCATAGCTACACAATAAAAATAGCGATAATCGCTGCCACCAATGATTATCAGCATCCTGTTTTGTCGATTGTAAATATGGTTTGAGATCGTAAACCGTTCCGATTTTGTATTCCTTATATGGCGATGGTTGTTTGCTCCAGTCCAATCCCTGACTTTTGGCAGCAATAGTCTCTGGATCATATTTTGTCCGCTGATGATAGTGCTGGGCAAATGAGTCAACCATAAATCTTAGAGAGAGGGGGACTGAGAGACGGGGAGACTGGGGGACGGGGGGAGCGAAAAGTGCGGTCTTGGGTTTTCCCCGTCTTGTCGGTTTTTTATTCTGGGGGAACCCCAGAATAAAACCGCCGCAAGTGGAGCACCTTTTCAAGAGACTTGGGGACTGAGGGACTGAGGGATAATATTCACCATTCACCATTCACTAGCCACCATCTACCATTCATAAACTAATTGCTGTCCAAATTGTCCAAGCATCGGTTAGTAGCAAAAAGCCAGTTAATCCTAATAGAGCAAAATACATCCAGGGTTGAGACAGTGGGCGAACATCAGTCGTATCGATCGAGCTGTACTTTTGGACTAGTTTAACTAGGCTATTAAATCCAGCTACCCGCATCGGTAATAAGAAACCTTGACCACTGTGGTTAATAAAATAATAAACCAATCCACCCTGTCCAGTAGTTCGCATCTTTAAATCTTTAATATCACCCCAAGTCAATTCCCAGCTTTTGACCAAGAAAGTTGGTACCCAAATGGGATAATTAACACCAATCGATCGATCGTTTACCACCACCCGCTGACTCAATCCGCCCTGCAATGCCGTAAATCCCAGTCCAATTCCCACCCACAGCACCCAAGCTGGCACCTCTGCATGGGTAAAGGTGGCGAGAAAAGGCAGAGGACTCGTCAGCGAGATATACAGCAAGCTCAACGTAATCCGAATCAATGGGGAAATATAAAAAGTCTGACTTGTCATAAAATCGGATCGTGAACGGTGACTAGTTTTGTCCCATCGGGGAAGGTAGCTTCAACTTGGACATCATGAATCATCGAGGGTATCCCTTCCATCACATCATCCTGAGTCAGCAGCGTTTTACCATAATTCATCAATTCGGCGACAGTTTGCCCATCCCTAGCACCTTCGAGAATCGCCGCAGAGATGTAAGCAATCGCTTCAGGATAGTTGAGCTTCAATCCTCTGGCTTTGCGCCGCTCTGCGACTAAGGCGGCGGTGAAGATCAGTAGTTTATCTTTTTCTTGAGGGGATAACTGCATAATTCTTTATTTCTCTATTCATCACTGCATTATTCTCTGCGATCTCAGCTTCAATTTCATCAGAAAAAGCTGTCGCATACGCCCAAGCGTTGGCAAGATTAGTCGCGGAAAGAGTGGGATAGCTCGTCAGCAAGTCAGCTTCGCTGTAACCAATGCGTCGTGATTCAACTAGCCCCCAGACGGTAATACGGGTACCAGCGACACAGGCAGTTCCACCACAAACACCAGGTGTTTTTTCAATACCTTGTATTAGGCTGGTTTGAGGTTGAGATAGAAGCTGAACAATTTGTACTTTCTCGTTGTCAGAAAGAGCTAGTAACTGATGTTCTAATTCTTTGATGGTCATAGCTAGACACCAATGTAGGTTCGATCGTCATTTTAACGTAGATACGACAAATTTCGGATCTGAAGATATGTTAGTTTTATTATATTGATTTATAGAATCAATTAAAGCTTCTTTATATGCCAGCATTGCCAGTTTGCAAGAGATTCAACGTAATTGGAATTAGTTATGAACGACCAATTTATAATTCCCGATCCTGAAACTAGAGCTAAATCGAGTCTCTTTCAGAGAGGCTACGCCAACGCTAGCTTAAAAGTAGCTAGTCGGTTGTTAGATTTATCTAATTTACAGTTAGATGAGGCAATCGCATTTGTAGAAAAAGGTTTACGGGAACAACAACGAGCTAGATTGCTATACAAATCCAACTCAATCCCTACAAACAAAATCGAGGGGTAACTTCGATCGATCATCGCTCTCCTTCTATTCTACAGATATTAAAGCTGGGATATAAATTGTTTGACGATCGAATATCCTTCAGAGACGCTACGAGATCGAACACCGAAGAAAGCACCATCTTTTGTTTCAGTTCGATCGACTAATCCCCGTCGAACCAATGATACGATCTCATTACCCACATCCGCAGGTGATAGGCTTAAAGATTCAATCGATCGAGCAATAGTTAAAGGAATATCCTCACCAGCCAAGAATTTAATCACTTCTTGTTCCGACGTAGATAATCGACTAAATTGTTGATTTAATAGCGATTTGATATCTTCAGTCAGGAATAGTTCTTGATACTTACAAAACTCAGCACTGCTAAACAATCGATCGAGATCATCTAAGATGATCCAACAGCGATGCTCTCGAAAATGTTCGAGTAGTAAGGATAATCTCGCTTCTAAATCTAACGGTGGCTCTGGTAAAGCCTCTATATTGAGTGACGCGAGGAGATTTCGATCGATAAATTCCACCACAGAACGTTGACAGCCCAAACTCTGCCAGACGATCTCATCAAACTCATCTTTAATATCTTCCAATAATTGTCTAGCTAGGGCAGTTTTACCAATCCCAGCAGTACCAGAGATGATGATCGATCTCGATTGCTTTGTAAGTATCCATTGCTTGAGCAGATCTAGTTCTTGAGATCTTCTATAAAAAGGCACGAGATCTGGAATGGTTTTTAAATACTGTGGGATACTAGTCTTAGTTGCTTGTTGATCGTTGTGATATTGATGATTATTTAATGTGACTTCAGAGCAGACATTAAATGATGAGATCTGTCCAAAGAACGATGAACCATTTTTTGATTAATATCGTTCGATCGTAGCGCGAAAATTTGTCTTCTTTACTTGTTCGCCTACAGCATCAGAGATCGCCTTCCATAAGCCAGCCGCAACATCATTAACGTGAGACTGCTCACAGTAGTTATCCTGTGCAATTTGTGAATATTTTTTGCCCTGACAGACACCTTCAATAATCGATCGTTCCAAGTCATTCAGATGCTTATTACGCGATGCAAAGACCAAATTGTCGGCTATTTTCAGGGCTTCGGCAATATCCATTCTGGGTCGGTAGATTACGTTATGCCTATTTTATCCTACTTTTCTGTAATTAACCCCATTACTTTCTGTCCCGATTCAGCCAGATTGCTGATGTTATCACCTGAAATTATTTGTCTGTAACTACCTACTTTTTCCTATCGACAATCGATCTGAGGCTGAATATGCTTGTAGTCAGGAAACGATTTAAGTAATCGATTCTGCAAGACACCCCCGATTTACAGGATTGTTCAACAATGGAAATGAAACAGTTTCGATCTATTTTAGCAGTTGCAGTTGTAGCGGCCTCAGTTACCGCAAGCATCTCACCCGCTCAGGCATTTACTTGGGATGAACTGTGGGGTGCGGTTAAGACAGGAGTTCAGAAGGGATTTCAAGATGCAGCTCAATCTTCGGCTGAGAAATACAATGGTGGTGGAAATGAAACATTACAATCTGGTAGTTTCAATGACACGCCTCAACCACAAAGAATCCCTCAACAGAATAATAACTCCGCGCCGTCTCCCCCACCCCAACAAACCAGAACGCCTTTCCGTAGTTTGCAAACAAGCTGCGTCAAAGCCAGTGGCTCTGATATGACAGGAATAGGTCGAGATGATTCAGATTCGATAGTATCTGTAGGACAGAGAGCTGTCCCCGTTCATGCAAAAGTTGGTATTTATGTCAATCATCCTTTTCAGATGACTTGTGCAATCACAAGACACCCTACTGATGAGAAAGTCACACTTGCCTTTGCAATTCCAGATAATTCAAAACTTGAAAACGTGAGAATGAGTATCTATGTAGATGGACAAGAGAAATTTAGCAAGATAATCAGTCGTGGACAAGTTCGTGTAAAAACTTTTGATATTGCCGGAGCTAGTAGCTTTGCCTATATCCTACAACCACTTGGGGATAGTTCTTTTTTTGGTGACGATATTTATTTTCCTCCAATTCCACGACGAAGACCAGCAGCAAACTAGATAGAAATAATAATTAGCTATATAAATAACGTAACTTACTAATCGATAGTAGTTATTAAGATTATTTAGATAGCCAAGAGAATAGGCGATCCCAAAAATGAATACTCAAAAGTAACCTTAAAATGAAAAGTAACAATTTTCTATTAACATCTGCAATCGCAATTCTATCCCTAACAGCCTCGATTCGTGAAGGATCTGCCACAACTTCGAGTGGCAAGGCTGAAGACTTTAAGCCAAGACAACTAATCGCTCAATCATGCCGAAATATTGAGATTCGGACTAAGGAAAAGAGTAGAGCTTTTCGTAGAGGAATAAGTGGCTCGACTTGCGGCTACAGATTTCGCTTTCAGTCTGATGGAAATTTAGTTCTTTTGAATAGCTCTGGTCAAGTTCTTTGGGCAACTGGAACAGAAGGCCGTGGCAAAAATTTAGCCATACAAGGTGATGGAAATATTGTAATTTATGGAGATAGTGGAGCACTTTGGGCAACCAATACAAATGGTAATCCTGGAGCCTTTCTTGCCGTTCAATCAGACGGAAACTTAGTTGTCTACAGAAGTGATGGGCGACAGGCACTTTGGGCTAGCAATACAGATGGCGGACAGTTTCGCACCCGCAATGCATCAGGTGATTGGGGTGGTAGTAGTCAATCTCAAGTACAAGTTTCTCAACCTAGCCAAAATAATAGCCAGCCAATTGCTCCGCTTACTTCTCTGAATACAATACAGACATGTCTTTTCGGAACCGGATGTCAGGGCGGCGGTTCTCAGCATACAGGCGTTGACTATTTTATGGATGCAGGGAGTAATGTTAGGTCAATTTGCGATGGGGTTGTGGACTACTCGTCAACAAATTCTGCAAATCTGAAAACTATTTGGAATAGCTTTGTCATTATTAGACATAACAACTGTGGTGGCTATCAAACTCTCTATGCTTATTATGGGCATCTTAATTCACAAGTATCCGCAGGACAAAATATTCAAAAAGGCCAGACTATTGGTAATATCCAAGATCAGGATGGTAATAATCATCTACACTTTGGATTAGCTACCGTCAAGTTTAATAATGGGTGGGGATATCAGAATGGAAACTTAAATGCCAAAGGTTGGATCGATCCAGGAGATTTTGCCAGAAAATACTAGTAGAAAACTTGTAAGGAGATCTGTATGCTGTGTAGAGAAATAGTCACAGATCTGTAGGTTGGGTAGAGCAATACCGAAACCAAATATCCACACAAACATCCTAGAAATGTTGGGTTTCATTCTTCAACCCAACCTACCCTATGGGATTTCTTTATCGATCAGTTGAGAATGTTAAACTTGAATTATATTCAATCTTCTCGATCTCATCATGAACTCGATCGAGTGTCTATGTTTTTTGCTTCTGCTTAATACGTTGCAATTTTTGTTGCCGAATTAGTTCATCGCATTTAGCCACTAACTCTTCAAGCTGAAGATCTACTTCCTCAAAAGCAAGACGAGCGCGGCGCAAATTTCCAACTAGTCGCTTATCTAGTTCTAGATCTGACATTATTTGTCCATTATTCATGATAATTCTCCTTCCTCTCTAATTTCTTGGATACTGCGCTCTAGAGCTGGAATTTTTTGTTGAGTATTTTCAATTGTTCTATTTACTAACTCTATGATATCAGATGGTATGGGAGGTTGGGCATTAGCGATCCTGCTCTGAAATGTCGAAAACTGAGAAAATCTATCTGTCGCTTGTTCTGCAATACTTTGGAGTTCATCTAAATAAGTTATGCTACGGTCGGTTTCTCCAAAAGATTCAAATAGAGATAGTTCTAATGTTTTAGCTGCATCGATAATTTCTAACAGTTTCTTTTGAAGATCCCAAATAGTTTGAGCTGTTTCTGGCTTTAATTTTCCCATAGCTGCTTGATTTATCTTAGCAGCCTCATCATATCTCGATCGAATTACCAATTTGCGATTATCTACCTGGCGGAGTAGCAAATTTGTATGTTGGTTAGAGCAATAGCGTTGGTAGTAGCGTTGGCGTTGGCGTTAGCCTACCATCAGGTAATAAAATGGACAGCGTAAGTCCAGTAATAGAAAATTTGTAGGTTGGGTAGAGCGATAGCGTTGGCGGTAGCGGAGCGTTTGCTTTGCAATAGCTTCTCTGTGAAGAGACAACCCAACATCTGCACAAACAACCCAACCTACCATAGAGGATGTCTCTGTCGATCCATAACAATACTAATGTTTCGTCGGATTCTTTTGTTAGATGTCGGTCTTGGATGTGTATCGTAACTTTTGCATCTAGTCGCTTAAGGAAATTAGTTAATTTACCATCGCTGAAACGTTGAAACTCACCATTCATTAAATGAGATACTTCTAGCTGGGATATACC
>JANNBD010000482.1:0-7341 GCA_031385105.1 Chamaesiphon sp. OTE_78_metabat_374 | reverse complement strand
GTCAACCAATCATCTAAATCTGTCGCAAATAGTCCATCAGGCATCACGATGGACAGATCTCCATCTAGCTTAATCAACACATTTCGCCGATCTGTAAAATTAACATCGATCTCCACTCCTAAAAATTCAGCGAAAATAACGCTAAAAATATAGCTACGTTCTGCTTGATAATTACTAGGGGCTTCAATGTTAATCACAACTTATTTACTCACAATTCATCTAGTTAGATCTCACTCAGAATCTCAGCTTTCTGATTAAACTAATCTCAGCACAACGTGAAATCGATACATATAGTGCATCGAAGCGAAAAACTCTACGCTCATGGCATTTGCCGCAGCTATGTCTCGAATCGAATCCAGATCGTACCAGGTGCCCATCGAGTCCTTGAACATATTTTTGACGTAGTTCACCATTCCCTTCGCTACATTTTTTTTGATGCCATATGACTCACCAGTCATGGACGAAAACTTGTGAAGTTTCCAAGGCACCGATGCACAGACAAACAGCGAATCTTTGGTCATCATCGATTTTGCATTGGCAAAATTATCAGCTAACATTTGACGATCGAAGTACTGGATTACCCCATTTGACCAGATCAAGTCATACTTGAGATCGTCTCGATAGGCCGCTGCATCACCACAAACCAAATCTACCTGTGGATATTTTTGATGGAAGTCTGCGAGCATTGCCGCTGAAAAATCAATGCCCTTGTAAAGCTGGGCTTTGTCAAAGTTCATATATTGATATAGATCGCCGTTGCCACAACCCAATTCCAATACCCGCCCAGGAGTCATGCCATGAATTAGGATCTTTAATTCCGTGGCATACTGCGGATAAAAATTTTCACCATTAGATCTATGTAGTGGTGTTTGTAGATCTTCCCAGTACTTGCTCCATTTTGCTAGTTTAGTCATAGTTAGTTTGTGACAAATTAATTTGTTAGTTCGATCGTAGTGATGGAGTTGTAATATATGGCTACGATCAGATTTAGCCGCAGCGAGTCAGAGTTTTGACACTTACATTACGAAACCAATCGCGAGAGCGATCCCACTGGCTCGATCATGTTCTGCGCTGGGTTTAAGACCAAACTTTTTTCAAACTTCGTCCCAGCATTAATAGTTTCATTTTCTTACTACTACTATTAGTAACATTATAAAATGGCACCTGTCTACCGCCAAAAGCCCTAAAAAAGCGTTCGATTGGCTCAATTGCCGAACCTTCAAAATCAAACTTATTTGTAACGGTTGCGGCAAACTGAATTGCTTCCCACATCAGTAAGCTGGTTGCACCACTATTTCGTAGATCCGGATCTCCCCCGCCCATCAAATAATAGGCAGAGTTTTCATCCCAAATAATGTACAAAGCGGCATGAATCCGCCCTTGAGCATCTTCTGCAAAAAACATTTTGCGCGCTTGATGTTCAACACATGCTCGATCCAAGCGATAGACGAATTCGCGAGAATAGGGAGGCACTTCACCTTGTCGCTGAAAAGTTAGATCGTTGAGATCTAGAAATCGATCGACATCTAAATCAGTGCGAACAGTCACCTGTTTCTGAGCTTTACGAATCTCTCGCCGAATATTTTCTTGAAACCCCGTCCACACCCGATCTAGATTGGTCAGATCTTCAATCACATAAGTACAACGAGCTTCGATGGTGCAGCCCTGCCAATAGAAAGGTAGCCAGTTGACGATCGAGTAATGAAAGTTTTGGCTAAAGTAATCATGGGGCGGCAATTGTTGCATCAATTCGGTGAACAGATCTTTCTGTTGTGCCAGTTGCTTGCAATATCTAGCAGTAGAATTATCGATCCAAGGCCCCAGGGTTTGCGTCAAGGTGGGCATTGTCAGCAATGTTAGCCCCATCCTTTTTTTGACAACGTATGGCAACCTAGCTACCACTACACCATTCTTTTCAATTTTTGATTCCTGCCAAGCATTTGGTGCCAGCGCATCCAACCACCACGACTTTTGAAAGATTGAATTGGCAGTCATTGCTATTTTATATTTTATATTTTGGAGTATCCCTACAACGGAAAATTGAGAGATTTAAGTACTGAGATTCAGGATTCGGAAACAGTGCCGTAGCTTGAATCGCGGAGTGCTCATTTATTTTAGTCATGAACATTGTTCAACTTCTTAAATGCGATTGAAAACCGATAAGGATAAAACAATGACCCAAAAACATGAATCTCGACCCCTGCTCGTCGATATTTATTGAAATCTCTTGGTGTGTACCAATAACCCATCGTATCTTTAGCCATCAGTCTTTGAATAGATGCTTTGAGATAACTAACGAGGTTGCCATTATGATATTGAGTAAACTCTAAATCCTTCCACAGTACATTCGCTAGCAACAAAGTACCATTATCTTCTAGTTTGTCCAGAGCATTATTGACATAGATATCCAAATCATCTCGGCTAAAATACTGAATAACTTGATTGCTAAATATCAGCGAAAACTGGCGGTTTTCCGTGTATCTGGCAGCATCTGTACACAGTAAACTTACGCCAGGATGTCTGGATCGAAACACTGCCAGCATTGATTCAGATAAGTCTGTACCCAGATATGCTGCTTTATCGATCGCTAAGTATTCAAACAATGAACCATCACCACAACCAGTTTCCAAGACTGCACCACCTGTGTAGCCTAAGCTGGCTAAGATTGAGTTAATTTCATTAGCATATAGCTCACGCCACTCGTCACCTTTGTGTCGATATAACGGCGTTGTTTGTTGCCCCCAGAATCTTTCCCAATGTTTAGTATTGACAGTTAAAGTGTCCATAAATACTCCTTGTTAAAAATACAAAATATAATTGCAAATCTTATTTAAGAGCTGATACTGCCGAGGGTCTATTCATCAATAAATAAATAGAGTAGAAGTTTAAAACCCACAATACCAGATACATGATCGCCGTAATTCCACTGTAAGTTAGGATCGCCGCAGTAGCCGACCAGCCATTAGTATGAGCTACCCAGAAACCTAACCAGAACAAGCCTAATCTGACAATATTCCATCCCAACATCCAGCTCTGTTTACCAACCCACTCTAAAATCGACAGTGGGGCGATTGCCATCGAAAAAATAAACATCGGCACCATTGCCTGTGCCATAAAACCAGACTCAATCCAGATTTTGCCGAAGATAATTGGAAAAACTATCGGACTTGCTAACACGATCGTGCCAATTGCTAAACTAGCAGCAAACAGTAGCAAACTAGTCTTTAGAAACAAGCGTTTTAATTCCTGAGGATCGCTCCGAATCATTTCGGCGGCATGGGACAAAAACACTTGAGAAAGAGCTGCACCGACGATCACAACAGGGATACTAGTCAACCTCTGGGCGACAGAAAATGAGCCAACGGCGGAAGTGCCATAAAATGATGACAGGAGTAAAGATGGAACTGCCGAACCAGTGGCATAGACAAAAGTCGAAGTTCCACTGGTCAATGCGTAGGTAAAATACTTCCGACCGACAGTCACTACTCTGGCAAATGAGACTAGTCTAATCTGGGCATGGTGATTGCTCCAGAAAAACACAGCTTGCTGCCAAATGCCAACTACTTGAGTGAACAAATACCCAATCAACAACCCCAAGGAACCCTGGGCCAGCAGTCCGAGCGTAATCTGGATACCTGTCGTCCATAAACTTTGGGCGAGCTTGGTGCGGGCAATCAATCCAAAGGCTTTTTCACGGAGACTCCAGTAATTAAAATTTTGGTACATGCCTCCAAAAAAAATCACAACTGGCAATAGCCACAAAAAAGGTTCAGATCCTGGTGAATTTGCCCACAGTGCAATGTTGTGCCCATAAATACTGATGGCAATCGCGAAGACTATCGAGGTAAAAGTAGTCAGTATCAACGTAAATACCAGTACATCAATAGCTTCCTCTTCCTCTGTTGCCAGAGGAATCATCCACTCATAGCAAAAACTTGTTAGGACAACAGCTTGACCAAACAAGGATGTGAAAATTGCTAGTACCCCAAAATTTTCGGGGGTATAAAGCCTAGTTAAAATCAGTGATGCAAGGATTAATATTATTTGAGACAAAGCCGTTGAGCCTGCCAGCTTTGCAGCATTTTTCAAAAAGCCACTTGCAGCCAAGTAACGAAACAAGTCGCCAATGTATTGATTAACGATTGCATAGCTTTTTTTCATGTTAAAGATCGAGCTAATACTGCCACAACTCGTTCTTGAATATCAGTTTCCAGCTCTGGCCAGATCGGCAGACTGAGTACTTCTGTCGCGAGTAGCTCACTATTCGCTTGGAGCGCGTATTGACCGGAATATACTGGCAATTTATCCTGAGGAATTGGATAGTAGATCATCGTACCAATCCCTTGTTCATCCATAGCTTGAGCTACAGCATCTCGCTGACCGCCAGCTACTCGAATCGTATACTGATGGAATACATGCCCCTCAACTACCGCTGGTGCCGTTACACCTGAGACATTTGCCAACAAATCCCAGTAAGTCTGCGCCACCCGTCGTCGTCCCTGATTCCATTGATCGATGTGGGGGAGTTTGACTCGCAGAATCGCTGCCTGAATCGTGTCCAGGCGCGAGTTATAACCGAGAATTTCGTTGTGATATTTCTTCTTGGCACCGTGCGCCCGCAGCATCCGCGCCATTTCTGCCAAGTTGTCATCATTGGTCGCAATCAGACCACCATCGCCATAGGCACCCAAATTTTTGGAAGGGAAGAATGAGTAAGCACCAATCTCGCCCATTGTGCCTGTTTGCTTACCATTAAGTGTGGGATTAGTCGCGTCATAGAATTGTGAGCCAAATGACTGGGCACAGTCCTCAATTACCTTCAAACCATGTTTAGCCGCAATTTCCATGATTGCGGTCATATTTGCCGCTCTACCATACAGATGAACGGGCATAATCGCCTTTGTCTTGGCAGTAATTGCTGCTTCAATCTGCTGGGGATCGATATTAAAACTATCTGCATCGATATCGACAAAAATTGGCTTTGCGCCCACAGAGCTAATCGATTCGGCTGTAGCAAAAAAGGAGAATGGCGTGGTAATTACTTCATCACCCGCACCAATGCCCAATGCTCTCAGCCCAATCACTAAAGCATCAGTCCCAGAATTAACCCCAATCGCGTGTTTTACGCCTAGATACTCGGCTACTTCTGCTTCAAACAGCTTGACATCTGGCCCCATGATGAAAGCACCAGAATCAAGTACGCGATCGATCGCGTCCCGAATTTCAGCTTTAATGCTGTGATATTGAGGCTTTAAATCTAAAATCGGAACTTTAATTTGGGTAAGCGACATGCTAATTTTACGGTGTAAATTTTAGAGATGAGTAGGAGTTCGATCGATCTATTGAGACGATTAAATTACGTCACCATTTTTCAATGTCTCGCTAGAGTAACTATAACATCCAGGTTAGAGGTGCTGACAACCGCAACAAGGCGTATATCTATGACATCCTGCTCAACCCAATCGAGATTAATGCCTTTAGCTGGATTCAGGTAAATCATAATAGCCTAGTTGATTACGATCGAAGCAATGAATAGTTTCATCAGCGTTACTAAACTTCATCCCGCGCGAGACAGTAACAGCCGATAAATAGTCATGTACTATTAGCAGTCCAGCATGACATTTGACCAAGAACTTTCCAGAAGGGAAAACTTCCACAATACTCGCCACAGGCTCTTCATCATAGCCAAAGCTCACGATGTCAGTCTCAAAAATACTGGCCCGATAGATCGTTAACTTTTCATTTGCGATGAATGAATATGCCCCATTAAATGGTTTAGTCACAGCACGAATGAATCGATCGAGACAGAAAACATCTTCTTGCCAATTAATCAAGCTATCTGAGGGACTTCGCTTGGGATAATATGTCGGCTGTTTATTCGATTGTTTTGTTAAGGTGAAATTGTTTGACAATAAATTGGTATGATTTTTAGTGATTAAATATTTCATTGCCAGCATATTTTTAAAATGCATAGTTTCGGCGGTGTCGTGAGTGTTGATGCTGAAAATAAAGGTGTCAACAACATCGCCAGAGTCAACACCTGCATCATATTTAAACAGATTTGTGTAGAAAAATTGCCGATTTTCAATTAGAGACCAGTTCATCGGTGATCTTCCTCGACCCAGCGGCAGATTCATTGAGCTACCATGCATCCCAAAGATCCCGATCGAGATGTTGCTGAGAATATTTTCGGGAATTAACCGCTGCCACCCGATCACAAATGCCAAATCTAATTTCATCGAGTTGATTGCGTCAACATCAGTCTCGTGCTTGAGATTATATGTCTGAGCCACATAGACATCAATATTTAATGAATCGGCCAATTCTTGGAGTTCACAGTAGTCGGCGACTTGATGTTTACTTGCTAAATCTGGATCGATCGTGATCAGATGGCTAATTTCAAATTGTGTAGATAGACACTCAATCGTAAATTTTGTGGTGGTTTTGCAGCCAAATATAGCTATTCTTTTCATACCGATCGCGAATATTTTTATTTATATGTGTTCTATCAATATTGTGGTTAGTTATTCAATCACAAACTTCTGTCAAATACTGTTGATACGGAATACAGTTTCTGGCAATATTTCGATTGGTTAACTGTTGACGCGCTTCGACAAAGTTTTTCAAAACATCAATATTTGAATTACCTGTAGAAGTCCACCAGATGGGATGAATAAGAAGATGAATCGTCTGATTTTGTTTGAACTCTAAACTATCATGTGGATGACCAAAGCGGAAAGCTCCTTGAGAATCAGAAATATATTTAATTTCTTTGAAATAACGATCTTGATAAGTATGTTCTACCTCATTAATCGGTCGATTGTAGTTTAGGAAAAATTCACTCGGTCGGTGAAGACTAATAATATCAACTTTTTCATTGAATATTTTCTCAAAAATATCAGTTTCACTTTCAAATCCTGCCATGAAGTCATCATAGATCGTTGGATCGAAGTGAATACTTACTTTGTGGCCGTTCCCCTGAATTCTTTTGATATAATCGATATTTTCTGATGAGAGTAAGTTGTAAAAATCATTACACAACATGAAAAAATATGTAGATTTAATGTCTAATCCATCTTCGACTAAAGACATTTGATAAGCCAAAGAGCAATCAAAATCAATATCATGTCGAATGATTAGTTGATTATTTGGGCTTGAAAGATCTGGGAATTTAATTGACTCGTAGCCACGATCTAGAAACTCAGCTATAAGCTGCTTATACGAGCCGATGTAACTCTGCATATGAGATTTTTATTAGTTATTTGACAATTGGCTACAAGGGCAACTTGACAACTTCACCATTTGACTGTAGCTGATACTTTACGCCAATGGAGTCGATCG
>JANNBD010000433.1:0-13910 GCA_031385105.1 Chamaesiphon sp. OTE_78_metabat_374 | reverse complement strand
GAAAGATTAAGCAACAATTTCAGTTTAGGCACGATCTGAGCTAATCTAGATAAATCTCTAGATGGCTCAGATTTTGCTTTTGGGGTATTAGTTATATGCGTAGATCTACCCACCCCGCCCTACGGGCACCCCTCCAGGGAGGGGATTTTCCATACAACTCCGAACTCCCAACTCCCAACTAGATAATGCAATGTCCTCGCTGCCAGTATACAGATAGTCGTGTGTTAGAGTCTCGATCGACAGAAGCGGGTCAGAGTATTCGGCGGCGGCGGGAATGTCTGGAGTGCAAGCATCGGTTTACAACTTACGAGCGGTTAGAATTTGTGCCTGTGACTGTGATTAAGCAAAATTCTCATCGTGAATATTTCGATCGATCCAAGCTACTCAGAGGGATGATTCATGCCTGTCAGAAAACGGGACTACCACCGGAGACGCTAGAAGGAATTGTTGATAGTATTGAATCCCAACTCCAAACCAGAACGCTGCGTGAAGTCACCACAGCCGAAATTGGCGAGCTGGTGCTGTCCGAATTGCGCCCGTTGAGTGAAGTCGCCTATATTCGGTTTGCGTCTGTCTACCGTCAATTTCAAGGGATTCGAGACTTTGTGGATACACTTCACCAATTAAATCAAGGTCGAAATCAGAAGTAAGTTGGTTATGGATAAATCGATCGATTCAAATGCTAGATGCAAGAATTACCCTCGCCAAATAATGTCTATGGATCTCTGAATTTAATTGTATTGCTGAGTAATCTACACAGCCTCAGGATTTTTGATCAGATAAGCAAGCAACAAATTAGAAACCTCTTGTTCAAACTGACTATTACTAACCAGATGCGGATATTCAATTACGGCAGCATGACACAAAGAATCGACAGTACGACTTAGAATAAACACCGCTAAATTGATATTTTGGGGCTGAATTCGATCTTGCCAACGTTCGAGATATGCGCGCAAAAGTTCAGTGATACGCTCATCTGCTTTGTGCATTTGGGGTGAGCGTTCCGAGCGGGGGATTTCTTCACTTAATACCTGATGTAGTCGCGGATTGATGGCATGAGCGGCGACTACTGCGGTAATAATTTCTGGGATGGAGATTTCTAGAGGTGAATCAAATAATCGATCGAGTTTCGTCCCGACTAATTCAGCCATTTCCTGAGCATGTTGATCCATCAATGCTGTCATTAGGGATTCTTTATTGGGAAAGTATTGATACAGTGAGCCGATACTAATCCCCGCACGTTCGGCAATCCGGTTGGTATTAGCTTTGTCGTAGCCTTCCTCGACCAAAATGTGAGTAGTTGCTTCAAGAATCGCTTCGACGGTGACTTTAGAGCGGGATTGTTTTGGGAGTTTACGCGGCGTTGTGGGCGGTTTAGTAGGCATGAAAATACCTGAATAGAAAGCGAGTTGGCAACACGAGTATTTACTCATATTATAGAATTAATTGTCGATTACTGCCAAATATGAACGATCTAGATCACCTCAACGCACCAACATCAATCCCCGAGATCGATGCAGATAGCCGCGCTATTGGCTTCACGATGCCGTCTGAGCCACTTACTTGTTCATTCTTGCGAACGCTCGCTGCAATGAAGCCTAGTGGCAAATTGCTCGAACTTGGATCGGGAACGGGTTTATCGACTGCCTGGATTCTGGATGGGATGGATGCCAATTCGCACCTAACAACGATCGATCTCGACGCAAGTTTCTTGGCGGTTCTTGATCGACATCTCGGCACGGATCCACGTTTAACGGTGATTTGTGGTGATGGAGATGATTTTTTGAGATCGCTAAATGAGCCACAATTTGACTTTATTTTTGCCGATGCTTGGTCGGGAAAGTACCAGTTATTAGATGAAGCTTTAGCTCTGCTCAAACTTGGCGGAATTTATGTAATTGATGATATGTTGCCCCAGCCAAATTGGCCAGATGGACATGCGGCTAAAGTCGATCGATTAATTGGCACACTGGAACAACGAAATGATCTGCGGATGAGCAAAATATCTTGGGCGAGTGGGATTATTATTGCTACTAAAATCTAAATCTTTGAGAATTATTCGATCGACGCAAGCTAAAAATAATTAGAAATATTGTTTGATGCCAAAATTAGCCGAGCAGTTTATTCGATCAGGACTTGAAACTATTTTAAACTCTGATTCAATGATAAAATTTGAGCTTAGACTATTGTTTTCTAGCGATCTGACATCATGAATACCCCAGTTTATCCCGTCCGCTGGCATAATAATCGCGTTCTGCTAATCGACCAAAATCGATTGCCGAATGAGTACACCCATGTGGAAATCAGTCGGGTGGAAGATATGGCACGAGCGATTACGACGATGATTGTGCGGGGTGCGCCTGCGATCGGGGTAGCGGCAGCTTATGGGATGTATTTGGGTGCGAGAGATATTCGGACAACCGATCGATCCGAGTTTTTGAGCCAGCTTACAGCGATTGGGAAAACGCTCAGAGCAACCCGTCCGACGGCGGTAAATTTGTTTTGGGCGATCGATCGAATGGAGCAAACTGCTGCTAATTGTGCGGGAAGTGTCGTTGAAATTACGGAGCAACTATTAATTGCAGCGCAGAAGATTAATGCTGATGACATCGCCACTTGTCAGGCAATTGGCAAGCACGGTTTAGCGGCTCTGCCGAATAGTCCTGAAAAGCTCTGTTTGCTCACCCATTGCAATGCAGGTGCCCTAGCAACGGCTGGCTATGGTACTGCGCTTGGAGTTGTTCGTTCCGCTTGGTCTGAGGGGCGTTTAGCGCGGTTGTATGCGGGTGAGACTCGTCCTCGCTTGCAGGGTGCCAGATTAACGAGTTGGGAATGCGTGCAGGAGGGAATTCCGGTGACGGTGATTGCTGATAGTATGGCGGCGCACTGCATGAAGCAAGGCATGATCGATGCGGTGGTGGTCGGTGCTGATCGAATTGCGGCAAATGGTGATGCTGCTAATAAGATTGGCACTTATAGTTTGGCGTTGATTGCCAAGGCGCACAATATCCCGTTCTTTGTGGCGGCACCAGTTTCGACGATCGATTTTAGTCTCAGCGATGGTAGTCTGATTCCGATCGAGGAGCGTCATCCGTCCGAGCTTTATCAGATTGGTGAGACGATTATTTGTCCGCCGAGCGTTGAATTTTACAACCCAGCTTTTGACGTAACCCCAGCTCATTTGATTCAGGCTATCGTAACTGAATTCGGAGTATTTCCACCAGGTTCGATCATCAATTTACAACATCATTAATGTAGTTTGAATGTCAAATTTTTTGCTATCAAGCAAAAAAATACGCAAGTTTTTTCAGCCGTTTGCACTGGTCAACTAGCGGCACTCTGTTCCAAACAAAGTGTAAAATATAAACAATAGCGGTAACTTAGCAAGTGGTAAACTTTGAATAATTTGCAATTATTGAGTAGCAGGAGTGTAGATATGTTGAATCCAATTGGATCTACTCTTCAACAGCGATATCAAATTCTGGAGCAACTAGGTCAGAATGAAGTCGTGACTACTTATTTGGCAATCGATCTTCAAATACCTGGGAATCTGCAACTAAAATGTGCGATTCATCGTTATGAAATAGCCGATCCGACCCCAGACAGTTCGGACTGGTATCGAGCTGTACTGTCCGCACAGAGCCTATATACACTTAGCCGTCAGGTCGATCAGTTGCCGATTGTCTACAGTTATTTTGCTGAAGAGAATGCATTTTATCTGGTGCGGGAATTTGTACCAGGAACGCCTTTGGCTCAGGAATTATTAGGAGAACGTCCTTGGAGCCAGTCACAAGTAGTGATGTTGCTTGTAGACTTGCTCGAAGTGTTGCATGACATTGATCGACACAATTTGACTCCAGCTCCACTACTCTTAAGCCAGATTGTGCGGCGCAATCTCGATCGCAAGTTAGCGTTGATTAATTTGCCAGTCTGTCATCAATCGGATCCGGCGGATCTACTTTTGGATCGCCACAACTTAGAAATGGTCGGGAAAATCGCCATTGCCGCAGCGACAGGTCAATCCGATCTAAATTTAGCTCAGGCTAACAGTCAACAATGGCAGCAACTGGCACCTCAAATTAATCGACCAGAATTGGTGACGATGATCGATCGATTAATTGCTGTTGAGCCAGACTGTCAGTATCCAGCAATCGCCCCCGCTTGGCAAGCGATCGCAGGTGTGATGTCTCAAGTCTTGATTCAACAGTATGCTGACCCGAGTACTCAGGGTGAGATTAGCAGATATGTGCAGCTATTAGTTGATCGAGCAACCGGATTCTATGAGATTGGTGATTGCGATCAGGCGATAATGGCCTACAATCGCGCTCTAGCTTCAGACAATCGCTGTGTTGAGGCTTACTGCGGTAGGGGCAACGCTCGTCGCTATCAGGGCGATTACGCAGGCTCCTGGGAAGATTTTAATCTAGCAATCCAGCTCGATTCTAGTGACGGAGTTGCCTACATTGGCAGGGCACTGGCAACGTGTTTTGGGCATCAACCAGATGCAAATGCCAGTGAAGATTTTCAACGGGGTCAAGAGTTATTGACTCATCCTCAAAATGCGATCGCTTATGTGATGCGGGGAACTGCTAAAGCTCAACTATACGACAATCAAGGCGCGATCAAAGACTATACTACGGCGATCGAATTAAATCCTCGGCTGGTACTTGCGTATAATAATCGCGGCAATTTGCGCCAGCATATTGGTGATGTGGAGGGGGCGATTTCAGATTTTACCAATGTCTTGGCGATCAATCCACACTCACCAATTGCATATAATAATCGGGCGATTATTTATACTCAAACTGGCCAATTTTCTGCGGCAATTGCAGATTACCAAAAAGCGATCGAACTCCAGCCCGATTTTGTCAGTGTTTACAACAATCAGGGTAATGCTTACTGTCAAATGGGTGACTATGCTAACGCGATCGAGCACTACAGTCAGGCAATTATCCTGGATCCGAAATTCGCAACTGCCTATAGCAATCGGGCAAATATTCATCGAATTCAGGGTGACTTAGTTGCAGCACTAACAGACTACGATCGAGCAATCAGTCTTGACACTAATCTAGTAATTGCCTACTATAATCGGGGAATTTGTCATCGTCAAATTGGCAACCATCAAGCAGCAATTGATAATTATACAAAGACTCTAGATCTCGATCCTCAGTACTTCTACGCCTATTATCATCGGGGCAATGCTCGTCAATACTTAGGTGATAAACGTGGCGCGATTGCTGATTATACTCAGACAATTTACTTCGATCCAAATCATATTTACGCTTACTACAATCGCGCAGTTACTCGTAGTGAAATTGGCGACATTCACGGCGCGATGGAAGATCTAGAGCGATCAATTGAATTAGAACCAACATTTACCCTAGCCTATTATCAACGGGGTTTGCTGTTAGCTATCCATGATGAACATCAATATGCAATTGCCAACTATCAGCGGGCGATCGAACTAGATCCCCAGTATCTCAATGCTCACTATCAAAGCGGTTGCAGCAATCAAAACTTAGACAACTTATCTGCGGCACTAGCTAATTTTAGTCACAGTATCAATATTGATATTAACTATGCTCCAGCTTACTACCAGCGGGCAAAGATCTATGCTCAAATTGGCGATCGCACTGGTGCAATTAGTGACTATCATAAAGCTGCAAATCTCTATCTTGATCGCGGTGACAGCAAAACTTACCAGCAGATTCTGCACTCGATTGATCGATTGGTGATGAGTAATTAAAATTCAGATTACCTGTTTGATCACTGTCTTTTTAGAAGTGTGCTCCCAATCAGCTAGATTTGGAGCAGCTTCTGCCCTCCAAATATTTATGCCTAAATACTCAGAATTACTGGCATGGGTACTTCCACCGCACTTTTAATCACACGCGCGGGGCTACCAACCGCTATACTCCCTGCGGGAATATTCTTGGTTGCAACGGATCCTGCTCCGAGGTGTGCCCATGCGCCGACATTTAGACCAGGAAGTACGGTACTTCCTAGTGCCAGGAATGCACCTTCATCTGTACTGGCTGCTCCCGCTAGATGAGCTACACTAATGTGGACATAATCACCGACAACACAATCATGATCGACACTGGCTCTGGTGTTGAGGATAACATGATCGCCAATTTTTGCCCCAGGCTGAACTATGCTCCCCGCGCAGATAATCGTACCCACTCCGATCAAAACATCAGGATGAACCCATGAAAAAGGATGAATAACTGTAATCCAATCCAGATCCATTCGTTCTGCCAACTCCTTTCTCACTTTGTTGTCACCCACCCCGATGATTGCACGATCACAATTCACAGATGTCAATTCACTCACTGGCCCGATGATCGGAATCCCTAGGATCGCTTCACCCCATTTTTGGCTATTATCATCGTAAAACCCTGTCACATTGTGTCCCTGCGCCATAAGTGTTGATGCGACAACCTTTGCATGACCTCCAGCACCAATTATCGCCACTCTTTTCTTATTGAGATTTTTATGCATTAATTTTAGAGCGCATTAGCTCTGTTGTCGTTTTTGTTGAAGTCTTTTGTCGGTCTAATTGTCGGGGTAAAATCAGAAATAATCACTGTGCCTGAACATAATCATGGAGAGCTGTAAGTCAGTACTTGGCAGTATTTATTATGTTTAATATTCTAGCATAGTTGACTATTTATATCATTAGTATTTTTCTACACCCAGACAGTGCTGATCTTGGTGTCGATTATGTTCCCCTACTCTCGATCGATTGCAGCTAGCTGGTACACAATTACCCCCTATCGATTAAATTGCGCTACAATATGACGGCTGATTTTCGGCAGTTTGGTCTTTTGTTCGATCTAGTTTGTGGTGGTAAGACGCATGGATACTGAGTTTGAACTAATAGCACCATTTAAGCCTACTGGCGACCAACCTGGGGCGATCGAGCAGCTTGTGGCTGGTTTAAAATCGCAGCAGCGGTTTCAGACGTTACTCGGTGCGACGGGTACGGGCAAGACTTTTACGATTGCGGCGACGATTGCCCAATATCAGAAACCGACGTTAGTATTAGCGCACAACAAAACATTAGCGGCGCAACTGTGTAACGAACTTCGGCAATTTTTCCCCAATAATGCCGTTGAATACTTTGTTTCCTACTACGATTATTATCAACCAGAGGCTTACATTGCGGTTAGTGATACCTTTATCGAAAAAGCATCAGCGATTAATGATGAAATCGATATGTTACGCCACTCAGCCACTCGATCCCTGTTCGAGCATCGTCATGTAATTGTGGTTGCTTCAATTAGTTGTATCTATGGTTTGGGTACACCTGCTGAATATCTCAAGGCGGCAATTCCGCTGAAGGTAGGGATGGAAATTGACCAACGGGAGATGTTAAAACAATTAGTCTCCGTGCAATATAGCCGTAATGATATTGAACTGAAACGCGGTAATTTTCGAGTGCGGGGGGATGTGGTCGAAATTGGCCCTGCTTACGAAGATCGGATCGTGCGGGTGGAATTTTTCGGCGATGAAATTGAAGCAATTCGCTACGTCGATCCCCTAACGGGTGAGATTCTAAATACAGTAGGTAGTTTGAATATCTATCCGGCGCGGCACTTTGTTACACCGGAAGATACTTTGCAAGATGCCTGTAATGACATCGATGAAGAGTTGAAACAACGGATTGTAGAGCTAGAAACTAACGGTAAATTAATCGAAGCGCAAAGAATCGATCAACGCACGCGCTACGATCTGGAAATGTTGCGTGAAGTAGGTTTCTGTAACGGGGTCGAAAATTATTCTCGCCATTTAGCCAGACGGACAGCAGGCGATCCACCTGAATGCTTAGTTGATTATTTTGCTGATGATTGGTTACTGGTTGTCGATGAATCTCACGTTACAGTGCCCCAAATTCGGGGGATGTATAATGGCGACAGGTCGCGCAAGCAAGTCCTGATCGATCACGGTTTCAGGTTGCCTAGTGCGGCTGATAATCGCCCCTTGAAGGCTGATGAATTCTGGGAGAAGGTAAACCAGTGTATCTTTGTTTCGGCGACTCCTGGCACCTGGGAAATCGAGCTGTCAGAAGATCGAATTGCTCAACAAATTATTCGGCCAACGGGAGTAATTGACCCTGAAATTTTTGTGCGTCCGACAGAGGGACAAGTCGATGATCTATTAGGTGAAATTCGCGATCGAGTCCAGCGAGAAGAACGAGTTTTGATTACGACGCTGACTAAACGCATGGCGGAAGATCTAACTGAATATTTTCATGAACGAAGTGTCAGGGTGAAATATCTCCACTCTGAGATTCAATCGATCGAACGGATCGAGATTATTCAGGGTTTGCGGAACGGTGAGTTTGATGTATTAATTGGCGTGAACTTATTACGGGAAGGTTTAGACTTACCGGAAGTATCATTAGTGGCGATTCTTGATGCTGACAAAGAAGGTTTCTTGCGTTCGACTCGATCGTTGATTCAGACGATGGGTAGAGCGGCTCGACATGTGCGCGGGCAAGCAATTTTGTATGCAGATAAGATGACTGATAGCATGATTGCGGCGATCGATGAAACTGATCGTCGGCGCGGGATTCAGTCGGCACACAACAAGCTCAACAATATCACGCCGCAATCGATCATTAAAACCGGAAATAACTCGATTCTTCAATTTCTCGATCTTTCGCGCCGGATGAATGCTCAACAATTGGAGGCAGTGGTTGCTAACGTCGATGAATTATCCTTCGAGCAAATACCAGATGCAATTGTTCAATTAGAAGCTGAAATGAAAATAGCTGCCAAAGAATTGGAATTCGAGAAAGCAGCAATATTACGCGATCGGATTAAGCAACTCCGCAGCAAGTTGGTTCGGACATAGTAGCTGTCAAAGCTATCTCGCAAAGATTCTCATGCACATTGTTTCTATCTAAAGTTAATATAGTGATTAGGAAAAAAGTGATGACTCTAACTACTGCTAGATGGAGCTTAGGTGATTATCATCTGATGATTGAATCGGGAATAATCGATGGTCGATCGTTAGAGCTAATTAATGGGGAAATTATTGAGATGGCACCAGAAGGGGCAGCACATTCATTTTATTGCAGGGGAACCGCGAAATATCTGAGGTTAGTCTTAGCCAATCTAGCAGAAATTAGTGAGGCACATCCGATTACCTTACCCGATGATTCTGAACCAGAACCAGACATCGCGATCGTCAGGACTCCCGATACTCTATATCAAAATCGACATCCACTGCCTGCGGATATCTTTTGGCTAATCGAGATCGCCAATAGTACTCTAGCAAAAGATTTAGGAATCAAGAAAGATCTCTATGCTCGATCGGGTATTCCCGAATATTGGGTGATGAACTTGCAAACATTAGAACTCGTTGTCTTCACCAATTTGATTGATCGTGAATATCGATCGGAAATTTGCTTAACAAGTGGTGATATTTCACCACTCGCGTTTCCTAGTCTATCGATCGATGTTTCCCGCTTATTTCGATAACGGTTTAATTTGGAACGATTAAAAAAGAGCTGGCATATTTTATGCCAGCTCTTTGTACTATTCACTATTGATTATGTTTTGATTCAAGATGTGAGATTACGAATAATCATCCTCTTCCTCTTCATCGGTATTTGGCTTCCAATCATCATCTTCGTCGTTAGCCGCAGATTTAATTGTGTCGCCGTAAAGTCCAGCAAACTCATCTGCTTCTTCCTTACTTGAAGGCTTGATAATCGACAAACCACCCAAGCTGGCATCATCTAGATCGTAGCCACGGGCAGTCCGATCGTCGAGAATCATGTCCTCATCGGTACCAATCATTCCCTCATAGGCACCATACATGCCTGGAGAGCCATAGTCACTGTCCATCGTTGGGCTGGAGAAGTTTGAATCTTCATAGGCATTGAAACCTGTACCAGCAGGGATCAGACGACCGATGATCACGTTTTCTTTCAAGCCTCGGAGCCAGTCAGATTTACCTTCGATGGCGGCTTCAGTCAGCACGCGGGTCGTTTCTTGGAAACTCGCGGCGGAGATGAAGCTGTCGGTGTTGAGTGATGCCTTGGTAATTCCGAGCAGCATCGGCGTATATTCCGCTGGAGCTGCACCTGTAATTGACATCGCTTCATTGACCTGCTCGACTTGACGCAGCTCTTGGAGTTCGCCTGGGAGCATGGTAGTGTCACCACCATCATCGATGCGGACTTTGGAGGTCATCTGCCGGACAATCACTTCGATGTGTTTGTCGGAGATTTCTACACCTTGGGATTGGTATACCGATTGTACTTCATTCACCAAGAAGGCTTGGGCTTTCTGAAGGGCAAGCAGAGCTGCTTCAAAGACACCATTTTCCTCACGGAAGTGGTTGAAGTAGACTTCTAGAATCTCGTGGGGATTCATTTGGCCATCGGTGAGCAGGTGTCCCGCTTTGACGATGTTCCCATCGGATACTAGCAAGTTTTGACCAGGGCCGAGGAAGTATTCTTCGACTGCACCACTGTTGTCAATTACTTTGATTTCGGTGGGTTCGTTATCTTCATTGTAGATAACGGATGCCGTACCATCGCGACGGTTGAGGATACATGGCTCCTTCGGTTTCCGCGCTTCGAGCAGTTCCTCGATCCGTGGTAAACCTTGGATGATATCTCCAGTTTTCGATCGCTCATAGACTAGTAACACCAGATTATCGCCCCGTTGAACGAGATCGCCTGTGTCGATGTGCAGAATTGCACCAGGTGATACGCGATACGGGCGAGATGTCCGCAGTACAACTTGAGTATTTGTAACTGAGACAACTTGACCGGATTCTGGGCTAGGGAAGCCGTCAGCAAGTGGGCTACCGGAAATGACTAGTTGACCGACTTTGACCGTTGGTGCGGCGTTGTCAGTGTCAATGGTGACTCGATCGGTATCGCGGACAACCAGGACGCGACGGACAGATTCAGCTCCAGCTCGGATACCGCGTACTTCACCTGGATGCTTACAGCGGATTTCAGTCCGCGCGACTACGGCACCAGGGGCGATTTTTTGGCCATCGGTGACTAGTGCTTCGGTGTAAGTGCTACCGCCCAAGTTATCGCCAGCGGTGTCGCGACGGATGGTGAGTGATTCGAGGATCACTAGTTGGAGCCGTTGTTCGCCAGTTTTTTCGTCCTTGATTAGTTCGATGTCGGCGGCAAGCTGCGGGGTGCTGGTCGATTCTAGTTCCAACACCAGTTGGGTGCGAAGCAACTCGACTCCATCAACTGATTTGACCCGTTCACCATCTTTGTACGGTACCCGCTGAACGGCACGGAGTTCGATCGTTGCGGTCTTTCCTTCAACAATCGCACCTTGAACAGCAGCTTGGTTAACTGATGCTTGGGATGGCAGATTTGGTTCGTCTGGAACTTGGTATTCGACAACAGGACGAATTAGTAACGCAGAACCTTCAGGGGTTTCGACGTACTCTAGGTACCGCAGTTCGGTGACGGCTTCGAGTTCAGGGACTGGTTTGTTGCCTGGGTAACAGATGGTTCCAGTGACGGATTGTCCCGCTTCTGGATCGTCGAGGAGGTGCAATTCACCTGGCTTGATGGTGATTTCGCGCAGAATGTCATTCTTCTGTACCACTTCAATAATCCCGCTAATGCCGCAGAAGATATCCCGAATTACTTCGGTGCCAGCTTCGACAAATTGACCATCTTCGACGTTGAGCAGGGAGATGTCTTTGTTGACTTCGTGGGATTCTTCAGGGATCCAGAGAATAGTACCGCCTTGGACGACTTCGTAGCCTTGTTTGGCTTTACCTTTCTTCTGAACATCTAGCCCTGCAAATTTGACGATCCCACCTGTGCGGGTGCGGTATTTATCGTCGATTAATTCAGCGACTGCTGTACCACTTTGAACCTTAGTTCCTGGAGCGGTGAGCAGTTGGAAGCGTTGGTTTTCGTCGGTAACGATCGAGTATTGTTCGCGTCCAGATTCAGTATCAATTTCGACTTTTGATCTGTCGAGGGACACGGAAGCGGTAATAATATCAATTTCCCGTTCACCGCGTAGTCGGACAACACCACCACTGACGGAGATTAACTTGGTTTCAGCTAGTACACCATCGGTGTCGATCATCTCGCCATTTTTGACCATTGCTTCGGCACCAGGCGGCAAGTTGTAAACTTCCCCTGAGAGTACCCAAATCAAACCACCCCGTTGAGCGATCCGGGTCATGTTGCCTTGACGATCGGTTTTTTCTTCCGGCACGATGTCGGCAAATAAGACTTCGCCAGCGAGATCTGCTGCTACGTCTTTAGTTGCTTTCTCAGTGGAGCGTCCACCTTTACTGAGGGCAATTTCAGCTAGGAGATCGCCAGCTTTGACTTCGGCACCGTCGGCGACGAGGAGCAGCGATCCAGGTGTGAGATTAAAGGTCTTTTTCTTCCCTTTACCTTTTGGTTCGAGTACTAAGTCACCGTTGACTTCTACCTGTTCGCGATCTTCACCATGCTTGGTACGGACAGAACGAACGCGGAGGTTCAAGAATTTGACGGTACCATCGTGAGGCGCGCGAATTTGTTGTTCGACTTCACCTGTAAATACCCCACCCGTGTGGAATGTCCGCATTGTAAGCTGAGTACCTGGTTCGCCGATCGATTGCGCGGCAATAATCCCGACGGCTTCACCAAGGTCTACGAGGTGTCCGTGAGCTAGACTCCAACCATAGCAAAGCTGACAGACGGAACGCGCTGCTTCGCAGGTTAATGCCGATCGAGCAAACACTGATTTAACATCAGCTTTGACGATGGCGGCGATTGTATCTTCGTCGAGTTGTTGGTTGCGGTTAGCGATTAATGCTTTAGTTTCGGGGTGGAAAACATCGGCGGCGAGTACGCGCCCGTGCAGCCGATCTTTGAGCGGAATCAAGACCCGATCTCCATCCTTCATCGCTTCGACGGTCAAGCCGCGAGTGGTACCGCAGTCATGTTCGCGGACGATTACGTCCTGGGAAACGTCTACCAGACGACGAGTCAGGTACCCAGAGTCAGCAGTACGTAAGGCAGTATCTACCAGTCCTTTCCGGGCACCGTAGGAGGAAATAATATACTCGGTTACGGTTAAGCCTTCTTTAAAGTTGGTCTTAATTGGTAAATCGATGATTTCCCCTTGAGGATTTGCCATCAATCCCCGCATCCCTACGAGCTGGCGGACTTGGGACAGGTTGCCCCGCGCACCGGAGAAGGCCATCATGTAGACGGAGTTGAGCGGATAGTTTTCGCGGAAGTTGACTACTACCTGGTCTTTGAGGCTTTCGGAGGTGATGTTCCAGGTATCGATTACTTTTTGGAACCGCTCTACTTCAGTGATTTCGCCGCGAGTATACTTTGCTTCGGTTTCGTTGATCGTATTCTCGGCGGCTTCGAGCATATCCTTCTTGATCGGAGGGATTTTTAAGTCGTCGATGCTGATCGAGACACCTGCTCTGGTGGCGAACCGAAAACCCAATTCTTTGAGTTTATCGGCCATTTGCGCTGTTCTAGCGGTTCCGTAGTGGCGGAATGACCAGGTAATTAGTTTTTTCAACTGACCTTTATCAACCATACGGTTGTTAAATGCAATCGGCTTTCTCTCTTTTTCGCTCATGATTTAGTGGATGGTGGATGGTGGATGGTGAATGGTGGTGGTGGTGGATGGTGGATGGTGGATAGTGGATGGTTGGTTAGTGGGTATCGGTGATAATTCACTCATTCACTATTCACTCATTAACTATTCACCATTCACCATTCACCATTCACTAAACCGAAAGAACTTCTTGAATTGTCTTGTTATAGATCATCCGTCCTGGGGTGGTGTAGATATATTGAGAGATAAATTCACCTGCGCTAGTTTCGCGAACGCGGCGATATTTGTAGAGTTTGGTAACGGTACCGTCGGCACCATTAATCGTTT
>JANNBD010000303.1:0-13815 GCA_031385105.1 Chamaesiphon sp. OTE_78_metabat_374 | reverse complement strand
CAACCGACAGCCATAGTTTCAGATGGGGCATACGGTATTCTTGGTTTTGAAGGGGACACTTCAGACCATATCGACTTACCAAATTGGTATGAGCCTCATATCGAGGCATGGTCAAAAGCAGCAATGCCATCTACGACACTCTGGTTTTGGAACTCAGAAATTGGTTGGGCTGTCGTGCATCCAATTTTAGAAAAGTACGGCTGGCGATATGTCAATTGCAATACTTGGAACAAAGGAAAAGGTCATATCGCAGGGAATGTTAACACTGAAAAAATCCGCAGATTTCCTGTCGTTACAGAAGTTTGTGTCCAATATGTCAGAGAGGTAAAAGTTAACGATCTGACATTGAAGGCGTGGTTAGTCGAAGAGTGGAAACGTTCTGGACTGACGTTAAGACGGGCAAATGATGCTTGTGGGGTCGTAAATGCTGCCAGCAGAAAATATTTCGACCAAGGACATTTATGGTATTTCCCACCGCCAGAGATGTTTGAGAGACTGGTAAACTATGCTAACGAGTATGGTAAACCTGAAGGGAAACCCTACTTTTCGATCGATGGCGATCAATCTTTGACGACGCAAGAATGGAGCAAGATGCGATCGAAATTCAAGTGCCCACATGGATTTACAAATGTCTGGGATCGTCAAGCTTTACGGGGTGATGAGAGAGTTAAAACTCCTTCAGGAAAAGCATTACATCTCAATCAAAAACCTCTCGATCTAATGAGTCAGATTATTGAGGCATCAACTAATGAAAATGATACAATTTGGGAACCCTTTGGGGGACTATTTACAGCTTCTCTAGCAGCAAATAGACTGAAACGAAAAGCTTTTAGTTGTGAGATTGATCGAGATTATTTTTACTATGGTGTACAGAGATTTAACCAAGAAGTTTATCAATATTCTCTGTTCTAATATCTAAATAATCTTGTAAAATTTCTTTGATTTTTTCTTCTTTATTACTCGCTAGCAGCTTATTCCATTGAATAACTGTCATCCTAGAAACTTCGGTATTGTAAACTCGCTTTTTAAATTCCTCGATCCCTGGATGCCTAATTCTATCCATTTTAGCAAAGTTGGTATCTAGCCTATATTTATAACGTATCAATAATTCACGCAGAAGAATCTGGTATTCTCTAGTTGGCTGATAGTTTTTCCCTTCAGTACCCCATGATTCAACTATTTTCTGAGCCTCTAGAAATTCAGTATTAGAGCCTTGAAATTTATAGCCGCTAGTATTTGTCTGTTGTAGATTAGCCGTTCTTTTAGTTGTATCTTCCGGCTCTATGACAAGATAATCTGGTGGATTGTGGTAGTGAGTATCTCTAGCTAGCGCGACTGACAAACCAGACACAACACATACATCTAGAATGCAAGGTCTTCCGTAAATGATCTTTTCCGGTAGCCATGCCAGCATCGCCACATGAGTTTGGTCAAACTGAAAATGATTTTGGCTATCTTTAAATCGTGCCGTTATCTCTGTTGCTAATGGAAACCAAGCTTTAATTTCCAGTCCTGGTGTCGGTTGAACTTGTCCAACAAAAATAGTGTCGGGAAATCCTGGATCTTGCCTCTGCCAGATTCCGAACTCAGCAAACTCCTCTTGCTTATTCAAAAATTCAACGGTGTTAAATTCGATGAGATTGCCGAGCAACGGTGACAGCTTCGATATGACTTTAGCCAAATTTACTGCTGCACTTGCCGTTACAGGTTTGGACACATCTAGCACGTCAAAAGTATGCCCAGCTAAAGCATCTAAATGTTGGGATGCAAGTGTGATAACACCTTGCGTATTCATACATCTTCCTCATTAGATATTTCAGAGATTTGTTGCTCTACTTTTCTGAAAATCTCGCAAGGATCTATACCAATTACACGGCTAACTAACAAAAATTCAATCACATCTAAGCGTCGCTCACCATTCTCATATTTCGCGACAAACGATTGGGGCTTGCTTAGAGATTTGGCAAGACTATCCTGCGTTAGTTGCGCTTCTTTGCGCGCCGCAATCATACAGCGACGAAATATATCGTATTCATGGGTGAAAATAGATTTCATCGTGCTTTTGCTTGAGCACTGTTCGTACATCAATCAGAATAAACCTATTTTCGGATAATCCCAAAACAGGATATTAGTTCTTTTGAGCAAGCATGGTATCTCTTTCCAGGAAGCCGCAATCGTATTTCATGGATTGTTATCGATAACATTTTCCGACTCAGATCATTCGTTGGTGTAGCCTCTCCCCTGGAGAATCGGCGAGAACCGCTGCTGTTGTACTTTGGCTAAGGTAATACTCACCGTAAGCCCTGCTATAGGAAGTAGATCATACGATCGATACCCCGATGCCCAACCCTGGGTAATTCGGATCGGACATCGTGCAGTTTATCGTTTTGGTTCTCGCAGCCTGAAGCAGATCCCTTGATTGGGATGAGTCTACTATATGGATTTAAGCTGGAGATCGAAGCAATTGAAGGTGGAACTGTTACGATTGAAGCCTTATCGATTCGGTCATAAGTACCAATGAGTAGATCCAGGGTACCCACAAGCGGCGTTTTTATTGAGGGGTTCCCCCGCATAAAAAAACGGCAAGACGGGGCATCCCTACAAGTTATCTGTAGGGGTGCCCTTCATGGGTACCCTAAGATATACGCTTAGTAATAGTCTGTATATATTGGTGCAAGATGTGAGTTAGCTCACCAAGCAGAAGAATGAAAGCCAACATCTACACTAGGGACAATATCAATATTTCAAACACGTCAATCCCTCTAATCACTATGGCAACATAGCTCACTCCCATGACTGCTGAATCGAGTGCGATCGAAATCTACAAGGCACCAGCACAATTCCCGATTGTTGGAATTGCGGCTTCGGCGGGGGGGTTGGAAGCATTTACCCAGCTCCTGAGCCATTTACCGATCGATACTGGGATGGCATTCGTCCTGATCCAGCACTTATCACCGGATCGGGAGAGTCTGCTGACGGAGATTTTTGCGCGAGTGACCAAAATGCTGGTGACTCAGGTAGAGGAGGGGATGTTGGTAGAACCAAATCGGGTGTATATCATTCCCCCGAACACGCAGATGCGGCTGCATGAGGGTGCGTTTGAGTTATCGCCCCGTGAGAAGGTTTTGGGTAAATATATGCCTGGAGATGTGTTCCTGACCTCCCTCGCAGCAGATCGTGGCAGCAGCGCGATCGCCGTAGTCTTATCGGGGGGTGATGGGGATGGTACATTGGGCTTGACAAAGGTTAAGGCGGCGGGTGGGGTGACATTTGCTCAATGTGAGGACTCAGCCAGATTTGATAGTATGCCGACTTCGGCAATTGCGACGGGGAATGTGGATTTTGTGCTGTCACCGGAGCAAATCGCCGCCAAATTGGTGGAGATCGGGCGCAATCCGCTGGTGGTGCGGCTGCAACCGGAGCTAGCCCAGAGTGAACCGAGCACCCTCGGTTCGGACATGGCCCTGATCAAGATTTTTACACTGCTGAAATCGAATACGGGGGTGGATTTTAGCCACTATAAGCCCAAGACGATCGATCGCCGGATTCAGCGGCGGATGTTGCTGTGCAAGCTGGAACTGTTGGCGGATTATGTGACTTATCTAGAAACCCATCCGGCGGAAATTAAGGCTCTGTACGAAGAAATCCTGATCCACGTCACCAGTTTTTTCCGCGATCCGCGCGCGTTTGAGCTGCTCAAGACCAAAGTTTTCCCGACGATTACCGCCAATAAGTCGGTAGAGCTGCCGATTCGGATCTGGGTAGCGGGTTGTTCGACGGGGGAGGAGGTGTATTCGATCGCGATTTGTCTGCTGGAGTTCATGTCAGAGCAGGGGATCCAGACCTCAATCCAGATTTTTGCGACAGATATCAGCGAAGTGGCGATCGATACCGCCCGAACGGGGGTTTATCCAGAAGCGCGGCTGGTGGATGTGTCCCCAGAACGCCGTCGTCGCTTCTTTGTTGAGGTTGAGACTGGCTACCGGATTAGTAAGGCGGTGCGGGAGCTGTGTGTATTTGCCCGTCAAGATCTCAGTAGCGATCCGCCGTTTTCTAATGTCGATCTGATTAGCTGTCGGAATGTGATGATTTATCTCGGCGACGCGCTGCAACAGCGGATTATGCCGATCTTTCACTACAGTCTCAATGGCACTGGTTTTCTGCTGCTGGGGACATCCGAAAGTACGGGAAAATATCTAGATCTGTTTACAGTTGTTGACAAAAAGTACCGGATCTATGCGAAGAACCCGACAGCAACTCCGTCGAATCTGTCATTTTCCCCCAGTAGCTTTCCCAGAGTAAAAGCGATTGAAAACCTGCGCCAGCGGCAGTCCCTTCCGGCGACGGCACCAGACTTCGATCTCCAGGGCAAGATCGATCGGTTAATTGTCGCTCGATATACTCCGGTGGGGTTGGTAGTCGATCCCAACATGCAGGTGTTGCAACTGCGGGGCGAGATCGATCGCTATCTCAAACTAGTGTCTGGAGCTGCTAATCTCGATTTATTTAATCTGGTGCGAGCGGGTTTTGCGCTGGAACTGCGATCGGCTATTTATCAAGCCCAGCAGCATAATTTACCTGTGACCAAAACCGGACTCAGAATCACGGAGAGCGCGCGATCTGGCAGCTTCAATCTTCAGGTGATCCCGTTTAAAATGCCCTATGCCAATGAAAATCACTTTTTAATATTATTTGAAAATGACTCAGCTATTAGTGAGGTGAGTGCCCCGCCGCTCGATCTGACCATTCCCCCAGGGAATTTCGAGCGCGAAAATATCCAGCTCAGACAAGAACTCACCACGGCAATGGAGGAACGGCGAACAACTCAAGAATATTTACGCGCCGTCATTCAAGATCAAGAACAAACCAATCAAGATATCAAAATTGCTAACGAAGAAATCTTGTCGAGTAATGAAGAACTCCAGAGTACAAATGAGGAGCTAGAAACCGCCAAAGAAGAAATTCAGGCAACTAATGAAGAACTTCATACCACCAACGATGAACTCCGCCGCCGCAATTCGGAACTGGATTTGGTCAATAACGATCTAACTAATTTGCTCTCTAGTATTAACATCCCGATTTTGATGTTAACCAATGACCTGCGAATTCGCCGCTTTACCCCGATGGCCAGACGGCTGTTTAACTTTATTCCGACTGATACCGGAAGACCATTGAGCGATATCACCACCAATCTCAATCTGCCCGATTTAGAGGCATTAATTTTAGAGGTACTAGAAAACCTCACTGTCACCGAACTCGAAGTCCAAACTCTGACTGGATCTTGGTACACCCTCCGGATCCGTCCCTATCGCACCATCGAAAATCGGATTGACGGCGTAGTCCTGATCCTGATCGATATCGATACGCTCAAGCGCAGTACTGCCACCGTCGCCGCCGCCCGCAACTATGCCGAAGCGATCGTCGCCACCGTCCAGGTACCGCTGCTGGTACTAGAAGCAGATTTCCGCGTGAATACCGCCAATCGAGCCTTCTGCGACACATTTCAGGTATCCGAACTAGAAACTGCCGACTCGACAATTTTTGAGCTGGGGAATGGACAGTGGAATATTCCCAGCTTGCGATCGATTCTAGAGCAGATGTCTACCACCGATAGCATCGTCCAAAACTTTGAGGTCACACATCTATTCGAGAAAATCGGTCAGAAAACGATGTTGCTGAATGCGGTGAAGATTACTGCCCCTGGGGATACCAACCGGATTCTACTATCGATCGTCGATATTACCGATCGGCAGCAGTTTGAAATCGAGCGATCGCATCTACTCGCCCAGGAGCAACTCGCCCGTCAGTCCGCCGAGACTGCCAATCTGGCTAAAGACGACTTCCTCTCCAACCTCTCCCATGAGCTACGAAACCCGCTCACCGCGATCATTGGCTGGGCACAACTGCTCCGCGCCCACAAACTAGATCAGTCCAAGATCGATCGGGGTTTGGAGGTGATCTATCACAGTGCCAAGGCGCAATCTCAACTAATTGAGGACATGCTCGATCTCTCCCGCATTGTCAGCGGTAAATTGCAGATCGAGCCGCAGCAGCTCGATCTAGCTGAAGTGGTGAATCTGGCGGTCGAATCCGTCCAACTGGCGGCTAGTGCCAAATCGATCCAAATTAGTTGTGATCTGACCGCAACAGCCATCGTCGGTGATGCCGACAGGTTGGGGCAAGTATTTTGGAATCTGCTGACTAATGCCATTAAATTCACACCCAGTGGTGGACGAGTCGAAATTACCGCAGCTTCAGCCCCGAATAGTATTCAGATTCACGTCAGCGATACCGGACAAGGGATCGAGGCAGAGTTGTTACCCCACATCTTTGATAAGTTCCGCCAGGGTGATTCTAGCAGCAGTAAAAGCACTCAGGGACTGGGACTGGGGCTATCGATCGTCCGGCATATCCTTGAACTGCATGGCGGGACGATCCAGGCTCAGAGCGCAGGCGTAGGGCAAGGCACCACCATCATCGTCCAACTGCCGCTAAATTCAGCCGCAAGCAATCTAGTGCCAGCAGCATCAGGTCAATTGCCAGCCCAGCCCGAAGCGACCGACCTCACGGGCTTACGGATTCTGGTAGTGGATGATGATGTGGATATCCTCGACTTGATCCAATACATCCTCGAACATGCAGGAGCCAGCGTGACGATCGCCAGCTCAACTCCAGCCGCGATCGCCGCGCTGATCGCCGCTAGCGGCAACTATGACGCGCTCCTGGTCGATATTGGGATGCCCGACGAAGATGGCTTTGCCTTGATCCGACAGGTGAGAGCATTGCCTGTCGAATCGGGCGGTCAGATTCCCGCCGCCGCCGTCACCGCCTATGTGAGTGAACGCGATCGTCAACTCAGCCTCGCGGCTGGCTTTGAGCTGCATCTGCCTAAACCGATCGATCCCGATCGACTGATCCAGATGGTGAGTATCTTGACTAGTCGCAAGTAAAATTTAGCTAACCGATCTTATTTTTGATTGGCTTGGTTTTGTCTACTCCTTTTGATTGAAATCAGCCTGAAAATTTAGAGTTAAAGTCTGTCTATTTGTATACAGACAAAGCTAAATAACTTCGATTATGATCAAAGGCTAAAAGCAATAAAATAACAAGTTAAATAACAACATAAGTACTGCCAATAGCAGTTAGTTTAAGATAGCTTCCTCACAAGATCCTCACAACTTCAAGTTAGAGTTAAGTTGATTGACAGCTAAATCTTTTAGGGTAGGTTGAGATAAATATGATAGACAAGAAAATTACAGCAGCGATTAACAAACTAACTGAATGGAAAGTAGTTGACGACAAATTAAATAGAACCTTTCAATTCAATAACTTTGTCGATGCCTTTGCCTTTATGACTAAAGTAGCAATGGTTGCCGAGAAAATGGATCATCATCCCGAACTATTCAATGTTTATAACCGCGTAGTCATCGATCTGACTACCCATGATGCAGGCGGCATCGGGGCTTTAGATCTTGAACTCGCTCAAAAGATTGACGCTTTATAGTCAAGACGAGAATCAAAAAACTATTTTTCACGAGAATTTTTATGCAAAATAAAATTGAACTAACTAAGTCTGTCCCCCAACTCACCAACGCCGAAATTAATTTCTAGCAACACAATTAGTAATTTAATCAGTGAAATAATGAAAACAAGTGCCTACGCAGCCCAAACCGCCACAACGCCACTCGCACCATTTGACATTCAACGCCGCGATGTTGGCAAACGGGATGTCCAGATCAAAATTCTCTATTGCGGCGTATGCCATTCAGACCTGCACACCGTCCGCAGCGAATGGCAGGGTACTACCTACCCCTGCGTCCCTGGACATGAAATCGTCGGACGAGTTGTAAAAGTTGGCAAAGATGTCAACAAGTTCAAGGAAGGCGATACCGTTGGGGTAGGCTGCATGGTTGATTCCTGCCTGACTTGTGCCAACTGCAAAGAAGACCTGGAACAGTTTTGCGATAGCAGCACCTTTACTTACAACTCTCCTGACCAGAAGTCTGGGGGGATCACCTATGGTGGTTATTCGGACAGCATCGTTGTCGATAAAGCCTTTGTCCTAAAAATTCCCAAGAACTTGGATCTCGCGGCTACCGCGCCGTTACTTTGCGCTGGAATCACCACTTATTCCCCCATGCGCCACAATAATGTCAGCAAAGGTCAAAAAGTTGGCGTGGTGGGACTGGGTGGACTGGGACACGTTGCCGTGAAATTAGCCAAAGCCTTCGGCGCACATGTCGTCGTCTTCACCACCTCCGACAACAAAGTTGAAGATGCGATGCGACTAGGTGCAGATGAAGTCGTCAATTCCAAGCATCCCGATGAGATGAAAAAACACCTGAATAGTTTCCATTTCATTCTCGATACTGTGTCTGCTCAACACGATATCAATGCTTACCTAGTCCTCTTGAAACTAGACGGCAACCTTACCCAAGTTGGCATCCCTACAGAACCCCTATCCCTGAATGTGGGTAGCTTGATCTTTGGTCGGCGCAGTTTCAGTGGCTCCTTGATTGGCGGCATCAAGGAAACTCAAGAAATGCTCGATTTCTGCGGCAAGCATGACATCACCGCCGACATCGAACTGATCCCAATTCAGCAGATAAATGAAGCATACGATCGATTGGTCAAAAGCGACGTAAAATATCGCTTCGTCATCGATATGACTACTCTCACCGCTAATCGGAGTACCGATCTAGCGGGAGCTTCTCAAGCTTACGAATGAGATTTCTTGCTTCATTGACTGGGCAACCCCTAAGTCTCCACAAGCTGCAAACGACAGTCCAGTCGTCCGTTTAAGCACGTTAATACTCGCGTTATAATCCCTATCCAAACTGACTCCACAACTGGGGCAATTATGAACTCTAACAGACAGGTCTTTGACGACTCTTTCCTCACAATTAAAACACTCAATACTAGTACCTCTAGCATCAACTTCTTGGGTATGCTTGCCGCGTCTGACCGCTACTGCTTGCAAAATATTCAAGAATGTCCGCCAAGCAACATCAAGTATTGACTTTGCTAATCTAGTTCTAGCTAGACCCTTGATATTCAGTTTCTCGAATCCAATCAGATCGTAATTTGCACATAAATAATGAGCTACAGCATAATGAAAATCTTTGCGTTGACGGGCAATGTGTAGATGCAATCTAGCAACTTTGTTTGCCTGTTTATGATAGTTATTAGACCCTTTTTCTTGTCTGGCTAATTTACGCTGTTTTCGCGCCAGCACAGCTTGAGCTTTCCGGTAAAATTGAGGAACAACAATTGCTTCAGCATCACTAGTAGTTAGAAACTTTTCCAATCCAACATCAATTCCCACCGCCGATTTAATTTCATCAACAGGCAATGAGATTGGAACAGTGTTATCTTCAAGGGCCAAACTCACATACCAACCATCAGCCTTGCGGACGATTGTTGCTTGCTTAATCACGGAACCTTCTGGAATTGGGCGGTGTAAAACAACTGGAATCTCCCCGATTTTAGACAGCTTTAATGTCCCACCTAATATATTTGCTCCAGCCTTAGCAGAATTGACTCTAGGAAACGTAATCGAGCAAATGTCACCCTGTTTCTTAAACCTAGGCTTACCGCCCCTCTTACCTTTGGCATCAGGAATTAACCATCGCTTCCAAGACTTGTCCAACCGCATTAAGTTCTGTTGTTGGCAGTCAGCATAAATATTTTTATACTCAGGAAATAATGATTTTGTCTCCTTTAAATTGGCAGATTGTGAATAGTAGTCTACTTTGCTGGGTATCTCACCAATTGGCTCACTTACCAGACTGCATCTATCTACAGAAGAACGAGTGCGACGCAGATAATCTAATCTCTGTCCAAGCGCATAGTTCCAATGCCGACGCAGCAGCTCACCCCAGTGGCTCAAGGTCGCCGCCTGTAAGTGAGTTGGTTGCAATCGGTACTGATAAGTGAGTAGCATAGAGCTATTATATCATGCTTAGTGCTATGAGCTATAACAAGGGCTACCGTTGCGTATATTCGCTTAATATTCACTTGGTGCTGGTTACGAAGTACCGAAAAAAGGTGATTAATCAAGAGATCCTGAAGAGGCTGCATGAAATCCTTGCTAGCACTTGTGAGAAGTGGAGTAGCAAGCTAACCGATTTCAACGGAGAGCCAGACCACGTTCATTTAGTGATTGATTTTCCACCAGATGTTGAGATTAGTAAGTTAGTCAACAATCTGAAGACTGTTTCAAGCCGATTAATTCGCAAGGAGTTCGCTGATGTCGTTAACCGAATCTATCGCAGCGATGCGCGCCCGTCGGGTTCCCCGACGCGAAAAGCGCATCAAGACAAGCCAGTGTTTTGGACAGGTGCTTATTTTGTCGCCAGTTGCGGCGGCGTTACCGTTGAACAAGTTAGAAAATATGTCGAGAATCAAGCTCAGATCGCAGATTGATTGTTCGTCTCCTCATGCCCGCCCCATCTCCCTCGTTGGCGTAGCCTCTCAGAATGAGAATCTAAAGATTTCAAGTCTTGTGGGACGGGCAATCGTCACCTCACCTGCTATCCCCCTCACCGCCAAACGGGGTACCGTTCTGGCGGGAGTACCCCGCAGTTTAGATGGCTTCACTAGATGCAGTTAGCGGTTAGCAACTAAGTAGGTGGACATAATTAAATTGATAATGACAAAATCACCCTCACCCCGCCTTCGGCTCTGGCTCCCCTCTGTCTTGTCTTGTTAAACCGTCGGGGAACCCGACGTTGGCGTAGCCACTCCCAATTTTGGGAGAGCAGGGTGGTTTCATACAAGAGACTTCCTGCGAAAATCAGGCTTTAGGATTTGGGCTGAAGATGGCAAAAATTTGGTAATTTGGAGAGCAGACTGTCTAAGTTTAGAAGTAATCGTATCGATCGGCTAATTGGTGCAATCCTAAAGATATTCGCTTCCTTTGACCTGTTTCTAAGCATTGTCAGCCTAAGCTTTACTGATATGATCGGCAAATTCAAATGTCCACAGCAACATTAGTCAAATGGTTAGAATCGGCTACTGAACTAGGGATGTTGCCCAGCAATGTTTTAGAATCACTGGCGAGTGAATTGGAGGTATTAATCTTACCCCCAGGCTGTCGAGTCACAATTGAAGATACGCCTGCCACCAAGCTTTATATCTTAGAATCTGGGCAAGCAGAGCGGTATCGTCGCCAAAAAGCGGGATTGATGTGGGCAACGGGATTATTACCAGGTGCGGTGGTAAATTTATCGGCATTGCAGCAAGGGCAACTTACAGATAGTCGGATCGTAACTATTACAGAGTGTCAGTTTCAGACAATTACAGCCGACAGGTGGCAAGCCTTAGGAGCCAGGTATCCTGAAATTACTACAGCATACGCTCAAAGACTAGCTAGTAAATTAACGCAACTCGAAGGCGAAATCGCCTACGAACAAGACAGGCAAGCCGCTTTGCGTCCTTATTTAGTGCCCCAGGCAAAGCGGGGAATTATTGGGAGTAGTCGGTATGCAGTCAAATTGCGCCAACAAATTCGCACTGCGGCAAATGATGATAAATCTGTCTTAATTTCCGGTGAACCAGGATTAGAAAAAGATAATATTGCCGCGTTGATTCATTTTGGTTCCAAGCGTCGTCATCAACCGATTATTAGTCTCAAAAGTGCTTTAATTACTGCCAATGGTGCCGAATTATTTGGGCGAGTGGGTGGAAAACCAGGACTATTGGAATGGTTGGGTGAAGGGACATTAATTTTAAATGATGTGCAAGAATTACCCCGTGAATTGGGGCCGCAGATCGAGCAATTACTGACTACGGGCAACTATAATTCAATCGTGCCTGAAGGCCAAATTCCTACCCCTCCTCGCTTTACCAATGCTCGGATCATTCTGATCTCAGAGAGCACTCAACCGACTTTTAGCAAGGCAATCAAACATCAGATCAAAGTGCCAGGATTGCGGGTGCGGAAGACTGATCTAGAGGCACAGGCAAACTATTATATCAATATCATTTGTCGTCAAAAAAAGTTATCCAAACCCCAAATTACACCAGAAGCAATTCGGCGGTTGCAAACCTATGATTTTCCAGGTAATTTATTAGAATTGCAGGGGATGGTAAATCGAGCCTTGGTGCAGTCACAAGGTAGTAATCTTCTAACAGAGGAAGTCTTTTGGCCACAGGCACCAAAGAAGCAGTTATTTCGCCTGAATTTATTAAATGCGTACCCGTGGTTACGACAGTTTTTAAATAGTGATTGGTATCCCGATCGGATCAATTATGGATTTACAGCTTGGGTATTTCCACTAGTTGTAATGATTCTATTTATTGCGCCCCAAGATCGCCAACATAATTTCGCCCTGAATCTATTTTGGGCATGGTGGTGGCCATTAATTTTATTATTCTTCCCGATCATTGGCAGATTATGGTGTGCTTTTTGTCCATTTATGATCTATGGCGAAATAGCGCAGAAACTCTCGCTCAAATTCTTTCCCCGCACCCTGCAAAAATGGCCGCGTGAGACTGCCGAGAAATGGGGTGGTTGGTTTCTGTTTGGTTTATTTGTGCTGATCTTCCTGTGGGAAGAACTATGGAATTTAGAAAATACCGCATATTTATCGAGCTGCTTACTCTTGCTCATTACAGCCGGAGCGGTGATTTTCTCACTGATGTTTGAACGGCGATTTTGGTGTCGTTATCTCTGTCCGATTGGTGGGATGAATGGTTTATTTGCCAAGTTATCGATTGTCGAATTACGCGCCCAGCAGGGTACCTGCGCCGCAGAATGTACCACTTATCACTGTTATAAAGGTGGCGTAGGCTTTGGTGAAGGAGCGACAACTAATGGCTGTCCAATTTATTCTCATCCAGCTCAATTAACCGATAATAAAGACTGCGTATTGTGTATGACTTGTCTCAAAGCTTGTCCCCATCGATCGGTAGAATTAAATCTCCGCCCGCCAGGAATTGAACTGTGGACGACACATATTCCCCATAGTTATGAGGTTGCTTTATTATTTTTACTATTGGGAGGTGTTTATCTTCATCGCTTACCAGAGATCGATCGATTGTTAGGTTTGCAGATAGATCTAAGCCAATTTATGCCACATTTAGGACTATCGATCGCCGCGATTATTCTACCTGCAATTATCCCATTTTTAGCATATGGCGCAATGCAAGGATTTTATCAACTCGGTAAATTAGAATTCATCCCTTTCAAAAGCTATAAACCATTACCATTCATCGATCTTGCCTATGGCTATTTACCTTTAGTACTCGGCGGAAATCTCGCCTACTATTTCAAACTAGGCTTGGAAGAAGGCGGACAAATTATCCCCGTCACCTTCGCTACCTTCGGGCAAGTCGGCGATAATTTACCTAGCTTTATCGCCGATCCAGCCGTGATTACCTTCCTCCAAGGAACGACCTTAATCGTCGCATTACTAGTCACATTCTTTCTGACTCAAAAAATAGCCAAACGTCCGATTCGTTGGCGTAGCCTCTCTGAAGGAGGATCGATCGTCCCTCAACATCTGGCTAGTGTTTTGCTAGTGATTACGCTATGGGTATCGATCGTTGGTAATTAACCAATACTTTAGAACAGAACCCTACCCAGTCACCAAAGTAGCCTGAAAAGTAGGATCGATCGGACTTGCTTTTATATCGTATTTGATGAATCATGCTTGCTACCGATTCTGCAAAGCGGACGCTCCACGAACAAGTTATACCAAATTAAATCAAGGGAATGACAAATGAGATAGACTGAAAAGATGAATTGGAGAGATAGAGATGGCAGGAGTAACATCAATTGTCGTGAAAGAGAGCTTGGAAGAGATAGCTCAA
>JANNBD010000259.1:0-5617 GCA_031385105.1 Chamaesiphon sp. OTE_78_metabat_374 | reverse complement strand
CGTCCCCCAGTCCCCACCTCCCCCTACACCCTCATCCCCAACACTCCCAACTATGAAAATCAACTTCTCCACCCCTAGCGGCTTTCCTGAATTTCTACCTGGTGAAAAGCGACTGGAGCAACACCTGATGGATACAATTCGGCGGGTGTATGAGAGCTATGGCTTTACACCGATCGAAACTCCGGCTGTAGAGCGGCTAGAAGTCCTTCAGGCGAAGGGAAATCAGGGCGACAATATTATTTACGGTTTGCAGCCGATGCTGCCGCCCAATCGCCAAGCAGAGCGGGATGAGGCAGGCAAAGGAGATACGGGCACGGAAGCACGGGCACTGAAGTTTGACCAAACTGTCCCGTTGGCGGCATATATTGCCCGTCATCTGAATGATTTGAACTTTCCATTTGCTAGGTACCAGATGGATCTGGTATTTCGGGGCGAACGAGCGAAGGATGGGCGGTATCGGCAATTTCGCCAGTGTGACATTGATGTGGTGGGACGGAAGGAATTGAGCTTACTCTATGATGCTCAAATGCCTGCGATAATCGCTGAGATTTTTAGCCAAATCAATATTGGCGAGTTTCTGATTCGGATTAATAATCGCAAGGTTTTAACGGGTTTCTTTAGTTCGCTGGGCGTATCACCCGATCACATCAAAACTTGTATTAATATTATCGATACGCTCGAAAAAGTCGGTGTGAATAAGGTGCTAGCAGCTCTGGCAACGCAAGAATTATCATCCGAGCAAGCTCAACAGGTAATCGATTTTATCAATATTAAAGGTGATGTTGAACAAGTCCTCACCGCTCTGAATGAATTTGCCACTAAATTATCAAATGCCGACCAATTTAAGTTAGGAATTGAAGAATTAACCACGGTGATTAATGGAGTCCGAAATCTCGGCGTACCTGAAAGTCAGTATTGTATCGATCTATCGATCGCGCGGGGACTAGATTATTATACAGGCACGGTTTATGAAACTACTCTAATCGGACATGAAGCTCTCGGCAGTATCTGTTCTGGCGGTAGATATGAAGAATTGGTCGGCACATTCATCGGCGAAAGTATGCCAGGAGTCGGCATATCGATCGGTCTAACTCGGCTGATTTATCGTTTACTCAAAGCTAATATTCTCCAACCATTAGCCCCAACTCCAACCCAGGTAATGGTCTTAAATCTGCAAGAAGATTTGATGCCAATCTATCTCCAAGTATCCCAACAATTACGTCAAGCTGGCATCAAAGTTGTCACCGCTTTTGATAAACGCCCACTCAAAAAGCAATTTGCTCTAGCAGATAAGCAAGGAATTACTTTCTGTGTAGTGATTGGTGAGGAAGAGGCTAATAATCAGCAGTGTATCTTAAAAAATATGACTAGTGGTGAACAATCGGTGGTGTCGATCGACAATTTAGCTACTGAGGTAAAACAGCGATTGGTTTAATGGTGGTTGTGCAGCTAGACTGAAATCAGTGGGAATAGCTGCATAAATTAGGTGATCCAGCCATTGCTCATTTTCGTAGTAAAAGCCGCGACGAATACATTCTTTGATTAACCCAACGCTTTCGGCAAGCGCAATGGATGAATGATTGTCAAGATTAATCGCAGCTTCGATCCGATGATAGCCCAGCGTCTCAAATCCAGCGATGATTGTTGCTGTTACAGCTTCTCTACCAAAACCCTGTTTCCAATGCTGATTGTGGATACTGTAGCCTAGATTAGCCCACTGTTTTTCTTCACGTTGGATTGTGGACAGATCGACATAGCCGAGGTGTTGATTTGTTTGTTTAGAAAATACTCCAAAAATGTAAGCATAGTCGCTTAATGCTTGCTCTTGATGAAACTTGCATGAGTCTGTAAACCAGTCTCGATCGAAACTATCTAGCTCAATCGCTCCTTCATCATACTTTGATTGTTGTGGTAATCTACCTGAAAATCCAGCCAGCCAGGATTGATAATCATCTGGCTGTTGAGGGCGCAGAATTAGGCGTTCTGTTTCAATTTTTAGTGACCAATTTATTTCACCCATTATTTAGCTCCACTGTTCTAGCCAATTAGTCAAGATTGCAGGTAGCTCTTGGCGTTTTCTAGTATTGGGATTGATGACTATATGTCTGGTGATTGCAGTTGCTGAGTCTAATTGATAAGTTATCTCAAATCGACAACTATCAATCGATCTTGGTGTAAGTTCGATGGTAATTTGATCGCCACAATATAATGGTTTGAAAAAGTCAGCCGAGGTATGGGTAATTGGTACTGCAAATTCAGGATTATTTACAAACGTCTTTAGATCGATACCTGAGGCAATTAGTGAAGCTTCGTAAGTAACATGACAAATCGAAATAATGTTTGCAAAATACACAACTCCCGCCGCATCTGTATCTCGAAACTGAATTATATATTCGTAACTAAATGACATAGTGAATATTAATTGTTGAATTGCCCACTTTACAGACTAATCTCTTTACTATCCACTATCCACTATTCACCATCCACTAAACCAATAATAACGGCTGACATTGACTAAGTGCATAAGCCAACTGCTCAATCTTAACAGGCTTGGTTACATAGTCATGCATTCCGGCATCTAGGCATTCTTGTTTATCGCCTTCGAGGGCATTTGCTGTCATTGCGATAATTGTCGGACACCTATGTCCAGGGAAGTCGGCAATAATTCGACGGGTTGCTTCAATACCATCCATTTTTGGCATTTGCAGATCCATTAAGATCACGTCATAATCATGGTGTTGTAGACGTTCAATTACTTCTAAGCCATTCATTACCGTATCTGCTTGATAGCCAATTCGTTTCAACATGTGAATAGCAACTTTCTGATTGACTAGATTATCTTCTGCCAATAATATTCGTAATGGAAATACAGCTTTATCAAAACTGTGATTCAAGGATTTTACTTTTGCAGTTGCTAAAGATTGTTCAGCGTTATTGCCTAATATATGCGTCAGCACCTCTTGAAGCTGAAATTGCTTGATTGGCTTATTTAATGTAGCTGCGAAATCAACTTGCGATGCTTCGATTTCAGATCGACTGATACTTAGAGAACTTAACATTACTAGTGGCAACTGCTGATATTCAGGAAACTCTCTGATTTTTTGGGCGAGTTCCAAGCCATTCATTTCTGGCATGTACATATCCAAAATTGCTAGGTCGAAGTGTCCCCGTAAATTCAGCAATTTAAGAGCTTCTGCACCAGATTCTGTGGGATGAGCTAGCATTCCCCAAGACTGCGCTTGAAGTGTCAGGATCTTGCGATGGGTGGCATTATCTTCGACAATCAATAACCTTTTCCCTTGTAGTTCTGTTGGCTGAATCTGGTCTTTGCGAGTAAATTTAGATGATGTTGAAGCTGCTTTGACAATAATTGTAAAAAAGAAATTAGATCCACCATCACCATTACTTTCGACCCACATTTTGCCATGCATTAATTCAGTTAGTCGTCTACTGATGATCAGCCCTAAACCAGTACCGCCATAGTTACGAGTTGTAGAAGAGTCAACTTGACTAAATGCTTTAAACAGTCGATCGATCTTATCTTGCGGAATGCCGATTCCCGTATCTTTGACCACAAATCTAACTTCATAGCTAGGTTCTTCTGATGTGAGAATTAGATCTTCGTCAATAAAGTTAACCCTTCGGGCGGTTACACCAACAATTACTTCGCCTGAATTAGTGAATTTCAGACCATTGCCAATCAGATTAACTAAGATCTGGCGAATGCGGGTGGCATCGCCATAAAGTAAATTGGGCGTGTTTTTATAGATTAGATAAGCAAGTTCTAAATGTTTTTCAGCAGCTTTGGGTGCGAGCAAATCGAGCGTTTCTTCGATACAATCGCGGATGTCAAAGGGCTGGTAATCTAGCTCTAATTTGCCTGACTCAATTTTGGAGAAATCTAGAATGTCATTAATCAGGGTGAGCAAGGCATCCCCACTATGACGAATAGTGCTGACAAAATCGTGTTGTTGAGCGGTGAGTTCGGTATCCAGGAGTAACCCAGTCATCCCGATTACCCCATTCATCGGCGTGCGAATCTCATGACTCATGGCAGCTAGAAATGCACTTTTAGCTTTATTAGCTGATTCAGCGGCTTTTCTCGACTGTTCGAGCAGGTGATTTTGCTGCTGAAGTTCTTCAGATTTTTGGCGCAGGGCTAAGTTTGAGGCTTCTAGTTGGCGATGTAAATGGGATTGGTTGAGCGTTCGCTTGACTCGCTGACGTAATACCGCCCAGTGAATAGGTTTGGTGATATAGTCAGCAGCACCGACTTGATAAGCCCGATCGAGAGATCCACTATCATCGAGTCCAGTGATCATCAATACTGGTGTCAGTTCGCCACCAGGTAGTTGCCTGAGCTGCTCACAACATTCAAATCCGTCCATTCCAGGCATCACAGCATCCATTAGTACCAAGTCTGGCTGGATTTCCTGATAAATAACGATCGCTTCTTCCCCATTCCGTGCTGTTCGCACCTGATAGCCATCTGCCTGAACTTTGTGGCAGAGGATTTGGCGCACGACTTCATCGTCATCAACAATTAGTACTAGTGGTGGATAGTGAGGTGTTTGACCAAAAATCATGGCAATTATCAACTATAAAAATTGCGAATCGATCGAACATCGACTACTTCTCTTATTTATCCCCAAAATCAACTAGGAACTGACAACGGTTCTGTGATACCATCTGTGTGATATCTGGGTCTGATCCCAATAATTTCGAGCCATCGTTGATGTTAGTCGCGTTCGCACAGCGTCCGCCGTGCGGAATTGATTGCGGCAAGCTCAAGCTGTGCCAAGATTTTCATCCCCTGTCCGATCCTTTGCACCTTTGACTGTAACTTCATGCAATTGCGAGATTCCCTCCGCCGAACTAAGATTGTTGCTACCATCGGCCCTGCAACTAGTAGCCCTGAAGTACTGAAACAGTTGATTCAAGCCGGAGCGACGACGCTGCGTCTCAATTTTTCTCACGGTACTCACGATGACCATCTGGCTAATATTCGTCTGATTCGACAAATATCGTTTGAACTCAATCAACCCGTCGGCATTTTACAGGATTTACAGGGGCCGAAAATTCGGCTGGGTAAATTTGCTGATGGCTCGATCGTGCTCAAAAATGGCGATCCGTTCACGCTCACGAGTAAAATTATTCCAGGTACCCAGACAATTAGTTCTGTTACCTATGAAACTCTCGCAGATGAGGTGCCAGTAGGCTCAACGATCATGCTCGACGATGGTAAGGTCGAGATGATTGTAACTGGAGTAGACCAGCAGACCAATGAGCTACATTGTAAGGTAGTTGTCGGCGGAACGCTATCAAATAATAAAGGTGTCAATTTTCCTGGAGTCTACCTGTCAATCAAAGCCCTCACTGATAAAGATCGGGTTGACTTGATGTTCGGGCTAGATCAAGGTGTCGATTGGGTAGCATTGAGCTTTGTGCGTAACCCTGCTGACATCCTCGAAATCAAGGAATTGATCGCCAATGCAGGCAAAGAAGTACCTGTAATCGCCAAGATCGAGAAGCACGAAGCGATCGAACTAATGGAAGAAATCCTCGCTCTCTGCGATGGTGTCATGGTAGCACGGGGCGACTTGGGCGTAGAAATGCC
>JANNBD010000229.1:0-2552 GCA_031385105.1 Chamaesiphon sp. OTE_78_metabat_374 | reverse complement strand
CTTAAAGAAGCCTGTCGAAAATTCAAAGATCCTGCTCCTCAATCTCTTCAAGATGCAACAGAGAAGCTATGGGATTCATGGGAACGCATTAAGTCGTTAGAAAATCCTGACAATAAAAAGAAATCTGTCAAAGTACTTCTTGAAAAAGCCGCTACTGATGATATGTCTTTCTATAATTATCTGGACCGAGAAGCAACTGCTCTTACTGAAATCGGAAACAAGTTTCAATTGCGGCATTTTGAAGTTGGCAAACAGCCACTAACTCCAGAACAGTTGGAGTATCTCTTTCATAGACTTTACTCGCTAATACGTTTTCTGCTTTTAGCTTGTACTAAAGACTTACAATAAAGGATATCTATTAAAATACTTCTCTTTGAAAAATCACAAAATTAGTTGATAATCGATGACCTGAAAAGCCCTTGACTTCCCATCCATCTTTACCCATGTCATTCCAAAATTTATTTATATTTACATTGTTTCTTGGTTTCTTTTCTTCATTTATTCGCAACCCAAAAAAATCATCATCACCATTGTTAGTATGGAGATATTCGACACGCATGTACTCAAACTTACGCTGCATACTTTAACTCTAAGTAATAAATTTTATCAATCTAATTTAGAGTTCCCATCTACCAACTTAAAATCACCTATTATTTAAAATTCGTTGATGTTTTTTCCTTGCAGAATTGGATGAATGATGACTATCCGCTTCTGAATCTCGTTCGCGTAGCGTGCCGTAGGTAATCGAACCCCACCCAATCCACCCTACACAGATCCGCGCTACGATAGATAATCGCCCAAACAAACAGAACTAGAGGCAAGATCGTGGCAGTTGCAGTAGATAGTCTCATTACTCCTGAAATCCTCAAACCCGCTCGTTATCTCGGCAACGAACTCGGTGCGGTACATAAACCGTGGGAGAGTGCGACAGTTCGCTGGGCACTGACATATCCAGAGATTTATGAAGTTGGGGCGAGCAATCTGGGGCATATTATTCTCTACAGTATTATCAACGCCCAGCCTCGCCAATTGTGCTATCGAGCCTACCTTCCCGCTGCGGATTTGGCGCAGAAGTTACGCGATACACAAACACCATTATTTGGGGTGGAGTCGCAGAAGTCCCTCGCTGAATTTGATATCCTCGGTTTTAGTCTCAGCTATGAATTGGGCGCGACGAATATATTAGAGATGTTGACTCTCGCCGGAATTCCCCTGACGTGGCGCGAACGTGAGGCGGGCAATTATCCGCTGATTTTTGCAGGGGGACAAACGGCGACATCCAATCCCGAACCATACGCTGATTTCTTTGACTTTATTTCCCTGGGAGATGGGGAAGAGTTATTACCCGAAATTGGGTTGGTGGTTGAAGATGGTAAGAATGCGGGGCTGAGTCGCCGCGATTTATTATTGGATCTCGCTCAGGTTCCAGGCGTATATGTGCCCCAATTTTACGATTCGCACGGCGATGGCAGCGTCAAGCCGAATCATCCTGACGTACCAGAACGCATTCTCCGACGGGTAGCTACCCCGATTCCAGCATACTCGATCGGGTTGGTGCCCTATGTCGAAACTGTACACGATCGACTCACCATCGAAATTCGGCGTGGTTGTACTCGTGGTTGTCGCTTTTGTCAGCCAGGGATGTTGACTCGCCCCGCGCGGGATGTGGAGCCGGAAGCGGTAATTAATGCGATCGAGACTGGAATGCGATCGACGGGTTATGATGAATTCTCGCTCCTCTCCCTCAGTTGCTCGGATTATCTCGCTCTCCCCGCTGTAGGATTGGAAATCAAGAATCGGCTCAAGGATGAGAATATCTCCCTATCCCTCCCCAGTCAGCGGGTAGATAGATTTGATGAAGATATTGCCAATATCATCGGTGGTACGCGCAAAGGTGGCTTAACTTTCGCGCCGGAAGCGGGTACCCAGAGGCTGCGGGATATTATTAATAAGGGTTTGACGAACGAAGAATTGCTGCGCGGCGTGAAAACGGGCTTCGAGCAGGGTTGGGATAAGATTAAGCTCTACTTTATGATCGGTTTACCAGGTGAAACCGATGTCGATGTGGTGGGGATTGCGGACACCGTGCGCTGGCTCAAGCGTGAATGTTGGGCGAAGGGTAGACGCACATTGAATTTTAATATCACCATCTCCAACTTTACACCCAAACCCCATACCCCGTTCCAATGGCACTCAGTCTCGACTACCGAATTCGATCGCAAACAACGATTACTCAAGCATGAGTTCTACAATCTACGCGACGTTAAGGTCAATTATACCGACGTGCGAATATCCGCAATGGAAGATTTTGTCGGACGGGGCGATCGATCTCTCGCCCCCGTGATTAAACGCGCCTGGGAACTCGGCGCGGGTATGGATGCCTGGTGGGAAAGTTTGGAGAAGGCTTATGGTGCCTGGGCACTTGCGATCGACGTAGCTGGTTTAGACTGGATATATCGCCGCGTCGAAAATGGCGAATGGAATGTATTTGAGAACGACTCATCCGTTGAGGTATCTGGTGATCAGCAAGGATTTGGTGTGGGTAACGAAGA
>JANNBD010000168.1:0-6616 GCA_031385105.1 Chamaesiphon sp. OTE_78_metabat_374 | reverse complement strand
ATCGATCGAAAACACGTCGATCGAGTGATGTCAATTGCGATAAATTAATCGATTATTAAACAGGATGCACTTAACCTGAAGTGTCCCCCGATCTGCGATTCGTTAATGCCAAGGAGCGAAAATCTTGACCGCTAAGTATCTACCTATACAACCATTATGGATAGCGCATGAATTAGCCGCTCGCCAAGTTGAACTCACCGATCTACTCGATCGAATCATCCCTGTCACCGATTTTTGTGCTGGGAATGCGGCGACAATCGATCGAAGTGGAGCCTTTCCCGTGCGAGAGTTTGAGCTAATTGCTGAGGCAGGTTTATTGACGGCACCTTTAGCCCGTACCTGGGGTGGATTGGGATTGGGCATCGATGGTAGTTCGATCGCCAAATTGCTAACGCTACTCACCCAAATCGGTCGATCGAATCTAGCCGTGGGGCGAATCTATGAGGGGCATGTCAACGCCCTGCAACTAATTCAGACTTTTGGCACTCCCACTCAGATCGAAACTTTTGCTACCGCTGCCCATCAGGGCAAAATCTTTGGAGTCTGGAATGCTGAAGAAGCCGATGGCGTGAAAATTACCCCCTTAGACGATGGCAACTATCGGCTAGAAGGTGCCAAAACATTCGCGACTGGCTGTGGGTATGTCGATCGACCATTTATTGGTGGAGCCATGCCAGATGGGGCTTGGCAACTGTGTATCGTGCCGATGGATGAAGTCGCCACGGTGAGCGATCCGAGCTGGTGGCAACCTGCGGGGATGCGGGCAACTGCTAGCTGTAAAGTGGATTTTACGGGGGTAATCTTGGATGAGAGCATGTTAATTGGGCAACCTGGGGACTACTACCGTCAGCCCTGGTTGACTGCTGGGGTGGTGCGATTTGCTGCTGTGCAGTTGGGTGGAGCCGCAGCGTTATTTGATGCTACCCGCCAATTTTTGCAGAGTATCGATCGCACTAAAGATCCTTACCAAGAGGAGCGGCTGGGCCGAATGGCACTTGGGATCGAAAGTGGTCAACTCTGGCTCCAGGGGGCAGCTAGCCAGCTCGAACAGTACGATCCGATCTTTGCCGGAGATCCGGCGACAGTCCACCCTCAAGCAGTGGCTCTAGTTGCTTATACCAACATGGTTCGCACGGCGATCGAACAAATTGGGATGGAAGCGATCCAGCTCTGTTCCCGATCGGTTGGCACAAGGGGATTATTGCCGCCGCACTCGATCGAGCGGATCATTCGCGATCAGACTCTCTATCTGCGTCAACCTGCCTTTGATGCCTCGATCGCTTCAGTCGGACAGTACGTGCTCAAAACAGATATTACCGATACCCTGTGGACTCATGCAGAATCTACCTGAAGACTGGAAACGCGATCCAGTTACCTCCCGTGCTGTATTGCCGTTACGACGGAGATCGACTCCGACAAACTCTGGTATTTTATTAGCAGATCCCGCAGCTTTACCAATCCGCAATATCAACGCCATCAAACGACAGCGAGTGCTGATTGTGGCACCCCATCCCGATGATGAAACTCTAGGTTGTGGGGGCGCGATCTCCTTGCTCTGTCGCCAAGGCTATGATGTCAGTGTGCTGATCGTCAGCGATGGCACAGGTTCCCATCCCAACTCTCAAACATATCCAGCTCCACGGCTCCAGTGGATTCGATCGCAAGAAACCCTCACTGCACTAGAAATATTAGGTATAAAGCGATGGGCAATAACTTTTTTACAGCTCAAAGATGGTGCAGTTCCCACCGTAACTGCGCCCAAGTTTCATGCCACAAAAGTCCGGTGCCGCAACTATTTGCAAGCAACCATCCCCGACACGATCTTTGTCCCGTGGCGACGAGATCCACATCCCGATCATCGCGCTACTTGGCAATTGATTCAAGCAGCAATATTGAGCTTGGAAATCACACCACAACTAATTGAATATCCAATTTGGGACTGGGATATTTCCCAGCAAACAACAGCCAATCTGAGTCAAATTAGTGGGTGGCGATTAGATATTCAGTCAGTATTAAGGCAAAAAACTCAAGCAATTAATTCCTATCGATCGCAGTTGGGGCAACTAATTGATGACGATCCGCATGGCTTCTGTTTGAGCACTGAAATGTTGGCTAATTTTACCCGTCCCTGGGAAGTTTATTTTGAAGAAATTATATGAATTCATCTAATCCACAATCGCTAACCACCGAATTTTTCGAGCAGCTTTATCAAGAAAATTCCGATCCGTGGCAGTTTGCTACCAGCGAGTACGAAGCAAAAAAATATGCAGCCACGCTGAATGCGCTGCCACGCAATCTCTATCAAGCCGGATTTGAAATTGGTGGATCGATCGGGATTTTAACTGAGAAACTGGCGCGGCGGTGTCAATCATTGCTATCTGTAGATGTCTCAGAGATCGCTCAAGCGCAAGCAATCGATCGCTGTCAGCATTTGAATAATATTAAGTTCGAGCTGATGTCAGTGCCGGAATCATTTCCCACCGAGTCCTTCGACCTGATCGTCTTGTCAGAGGTAGGATACTATTGGTCTTGGGAAGATCTTCACAAGGCTCAAAGTTTAATTATCGAAGGGTTGCAAGCTCAAGGTCATTTATTATTAGTACATTGGACTGTCGATCGGGGCATATTGCCGCTAACTGGCGATGAAGTACACGATGACTTTTTAAAATTAGTGCCAGATAAACTCAAGCGAATTAAAAGTTTAATTGAGGACACATATCGGCTGGATTTATTTGAAAAGATTTAGGTATCAGCAACCGTAAATTCAAATATCTCGTAGGGGCTGGTGTCTTGTCGTTTTTTTATGTGGGGGGAACCCCCGCATAAAAACGCCGCTTTATGGAATCGATAACGATTTGTACTAAAAATCTCATTCAAACCCGCCCAACCCCACTAGTCAAGATCGATCATCGGTGAAATATTTTGAATTTGAAATTGCTGATGAAATTAAGATCGATCGAACATTAACTAGTGGGGTTGGGCGGGTTCGTTTGATACTTATTCGTACAAATCCGAACTGGCTGGCATAAACCCGCCCCTACGAGATGTTTGAATTTTGAATTGCTTTGAATCATCAACCAGGATGATGATTTAAAGTTACTAAATATTGGCGTAGCTCCCCGATCGCGATCGTCACATCGATCGGTTGCCAACGCTCTCCATAACTCTGGTACTGACATTGGGTAACGCGATCGAATAGCTTACCAAACGGATGATCTTGGCACAACTCATCGAATAGCCAATTAGCAGAAACCCCGAATTTGTCAGCTAGTAGCTCTACCTCATGCACAGAGAGCTTAGAGTCAAATAATAATCTCTGCCATAACGATCGCAGCTTTTGCCGCAATTGAAACCAAGTAATCATCGCAGCGGCGGGTGCAACTTTCAACGTCGAACCCGCAGACAGTTCCGTCCAGTTGCGAAGCTGGGCGGCTAATCCCACTGGAGATCGCCCTGATACTCGCGCTGAAGTTGTCACCTGCACCAGGGGGCTATGGCGAAACCGCGCATCGACTCGGAGGAGGGCTTGATAAAAAGCCTCATCTTCCGGCGTTCTGACTGAGGGAATCCCCCCAGCTTTGGCATACATCTCGGCTGTGACAGCCAGACTCGCGCCGTAGTGTTGGTAGTGGCGCGGGAGTGGATCATAAGGATCGGGATCGAGATGAAACTCAACCTGAGCGACTAGCGATCGATAGCCGACTTCTTGCAGAAAGTGAGATTTTGCTTGAGGGTGGAGAGCCTGACGGCTGTGTCGATCCGTCAAAATGCGCCCGCCGACAGCATCTACCCCATTGCCAATTTCATGTAATATTGCCGCAATCCATGTCGCTGAAACGACAGTATCACCATCGGTTGAAGCAATAATGCCTCGGCTGCGTCCCAAACTCATCAGCCGTAGATAGGCTTCATCCATCAACATTTTTCTGACATGCCCAATATATGCCAGGTCTGGCGGTAATGTCACCTCCACCACATGCAAGACTAAATCTAGATGCTGCTGGGCAAACTGACGCGCGATCGCCGCCGAATCATCGCTACAATTATTAGCTAAGACAATAATCTCATAGGTGCGCGGGTTCAAAGGCTGTCCATTCAGATGTGTCTGATGTGCCAAAGCTGTAAGCGTTGCAACCATCGTCTGTGCCTCATCCTTGGCAGGGATAATTATGCTGACTTGGCACTGTGGTAATGGCGGGACACTGATGAGAGCTGCTGGGGCAGTTCTAGTACCAACGTTACAAATCATCGTCATTTTGCTCTACTCGTGTCAGGAACACTAACCTCATCGATAGTTGTTGGAACTGAAAGTGGTACGACAGGAGTTAGTGAGTTAATCAAGGTACTCGCCAGATGCACGAACGATAACCCTAAAGCTACTGCCGCTAATAGATAACTGTGAATTGTATATAAATGCTCTAGGCTAATCGTGTTGACTGTATCACCACCTAATAATAATTGGCGGAGAAATTGACCGATAAAGGGGACGCTTTCAATAATCGATAGCTCGATATTGAGTCGCCAATAGCCCAATTGCGACCACTCTAAATTCATTGCCGTCCAACCTAGCCCGATCGCTGTCAGAGTCAAGAAAATCCCCGATATCCAACCGACAATCCAGCCCCCAAGCATTTCGCGACCACAAAACATCACGATGATTTGCACCAGTGAGACGGCAATCAGACCATTGCCAGCAATGTTGTGCAAACTTCTAATCAACCAACCATTGTTCACCTGGTTGTTAATATATTCGATCGAAGCGTGGGCACCTATAGTCGAAGGCGTGTAGTAAAAGGCGATCGACACACCCGTAATCGCGGCGATCGAACACAATCCGAACATCACGATCGCCAAGATGGTAGCTAGTTTTCGGAGCAAAAAGTTGGCACGCATTGTGTCCATAGCAAGATTTAGCTTTGGTGATATTTAAGAGGCTGTTTGAAAGGTTGTTTGAGATGATGCGGAGATCTCCGCATCATCTCAGATCGATCGACGATCGCAGCTAGCCGACTCTAGGTACAACCGCCAACGCACCTGCGATCGCGGCGGCAACCCCTGAAGTAAAAGCAGTTGCAAACAGCCACCAGGCGGCGGTTGCTGCGGCTTTGCGGGTGGCTTCAGCTTGGGCTTGGGCTTGATGCTTGAGATCGTCGAGCCGCTGCTGAATCTGGGTTTGGATCCGTTCGGCGCGGGTGAGGATATTGGTGCGTACTTGTTCGACTCGATCGATCATCCGGTTGGCATCGGCGGGAGAGATATCATCCCGCGAACTAATCACGGCGACTAAGGTATCGCGATCGAAATGTGCGAGTCTGTCCCGTAGTGCCTCGAAGCCCGCATTTGGGTCGTCGAATAGCTTGTGTACGTCATCTTTGATGCCGTCGTAGTTGAGTTCGGGGCGTTCGAGAGCGTTGAGATAGTCGCGAACTTGACCCAGGATGCCATCGACGACGGATTGGAGTTTGGCTTTGATGGTTTCGAGCTGGTGGGTAAACCTGTCACGCACGGCGAGCACTCGATCGACAATTTGCTCGGCTTCGGCGGGGGTAATGTCTTGCCGCTGGGAGAGTAAGGCAATCATCGTGTCTCGATCGATATGTTTGAGCCGATCTCCCAGGTGTTCTAAGCCCAGGCGCGGATCTTGGAGCAGCAAGCCGAGATCGCGTTTGATGTCATCGGGGTTGAGTGCTTGCTTGTCGGTGTTGCGAAGGTAGTCTTCGAGGGTTGTCTCGAAGTCCTGGATTTTGGTCTTGGCGCGAATGGCTAACCGCTGGGGAGTGCGAAGGACTTGGCGAATTGTGGATTGGACGTGATCGATCGCTTCGTTCGCTTCGGCTTCGGTGAGGTCGTCCCGCTGTCTGAGCAGTTGCACCAGCGTATCTCGATCGATCTGACCCAACCTGTCGCGGATCGATTCTAGTCCAGTTTTGGGGTCGTGGAGGAGAGTGGTTAGATCGCGTTTGATGCCGTCGGGATTGAGTTCATCTTTGCCCGTTCGCCGCAGATAATCAGCGATCGCGCTGGTGGTATCTTCATACGTTGCTCTGGCTTTGTCAGCAATCGCGGCTGGCGCGTGGGTGACTTGATGCCAGTTGGATTCGACTCCATCCAAGATACTATTTACTTGGTCTGGGCTGATATCTGGGCGTTGGGAAAGTAGTTGTACCAATGTATCTCGATCGAAGCTACCAGCCCGCTGTTTGATATCGTGCAAGCCCGCTTGCGGGTCTTCCAGCAGCTTCTGAATGTCGCGTTTGATCCCTTCGGGGTTGAGTTCATCTTTGCCCGTGTTGCGGAGGTAGTCTTGAACCTGCTGCCATTGGGTTGTAACTCGCGTTTGGATCCCTTGTTTAAGTCCTTCGGTATCGGCGATCGCAACTGTGATAACTGGCTCTAGGGCTTGGGCGATCTGGTTTTTCTCACTCAGGTTGAGATCGCCGCGCTGCTGAAGTACATTCAAAAAGCGATACTGTTTGATTTGGGATAACCGCCCGTGTAGTTCGTGCGGATCGGCATCACCGTCAGTCAGCAAGGTTTTGAAGTCTTGGGTGGCTTGACTAGACAGGAGATTTTGCTTGGGAGTCGATCGCAAGTAGAGATCGATTGCCGCTTGAGT
>JANNBD010000127.1:0-7178 GCA_031385105.1 Chamaesiphon sp. OTE_78_metabat_374 | reverse complement strand
GATCGAGTGGCTCTTTTGAAACAGCGTTCTAATTATTGGCAACTTCTCCCCTACCTCAAGCCGCATCGCCAGATGATTGCCGTGGGGTTGTTGTGTGTGATCATCTTCAGCTTATTCTCGCCATTGATGGCATCTTTGGCTGGTGATATCTCCAAACATTTAGGGAGTGGTAATGTCCAATTATTAATTAAGTTTGCGCTAATTGGTTGTTTGGTTTATCTGTTGCGAGGAATCGCGCAGTATGGACAAGACTCACTGATGGCAAAAGTTGCTTTCTCAGTCATCTTAGATTTACGCAAACGTGTTTATGCCCATCTTCTGAAAGTCGGTGCAGGATATACTCAAACAGTTCAAACTGGCGATTTAGCCTATCGATTGACTGAAGATGTCGATCGAGTTGCTGAAGTTATTTATAAGTTTTTTCATCAATTCATTCCCTGTACGCTGCAATTAGGATTGATTCTAGGCTACTTAATTTGGGTGAACTGGCAACTGACAATTTCTGTATTTGTGCTTGCGCCCATCATTGCAATTATCGTTGGTTGGTTTGGTAACAAATTGCAGAAATTTTCTTTGCGGAGTCAAAATCGGACATCCGATCTCGCCTCTTTGATTACAGAATTTACTGGCAACATGCGATCGATCCAAGCATTTGCCGCTGAAGATTATGCCAACTATCGATTTGGTCAAGAAGCCGAACTAAATTATCAGGCAAAGTATAGTACTGAGAACCTGAAGGCTTTTCAATTTCCGATTATCAGCCTAATTCAAGCTGTAAGTATTTTATTCTTGTTTGTGTTGGCTGGCTGGCAGATTTCGTTAGGTAATCTTACGGGTAGCAACTTTGTCAGTTATGCAATTGCAATTGCCCTGCTGATCGATCCAATCAGTATGACTACAGGCAATTTCAACGATATCAAGCAAGCTGAAGCTTCAGTCGATCGAGTATTTGAACTACTCAAAATCCCCGTCACAATTACCGAAAAAGCTAATGCGATCGAGTTGCCCCGCATTACGGGTAATATCGACTATCAACACGTCAGCTTTGGCTATACGCCCGAACAGCCCATCCTCAAATCATTTGACCTACATATCAAATCCGGTGAAACGATCGCCCTAGTTGGGGCTTCTGGCGCAGGTAAAAGCACAATTCTCAGCCTGTTAAACCGTTTCCATGATGTATCATCTGGCAGCATCTCGATCGATGGAATTGATATCCGTGACGTTACGCTCAAAAGTCTGCGCCGTCAAATTGGTATCGTTCCTCAAGATACTGTATTACTATCTGGATCGATCGCTCAAAACATTGCCTTTGGACAGACCGAATTTGATATTAAAGCAGTAGAAGAAGCCGCGAAAATTGCCAATGCTCACCAATTTATTTCCCAACTTTCCCAAGGTTACTATACCTATGTGGGCGAAAAAGGGACAACATTATCAGGTGGTCAAAAACAACGAATTGCGATCGCCAGAGCTGTATTATTCAATCCCCGCATTCTGATTCTCGATGAAGCAACTTCAGCTCTAGATTCGGAATCAGAGAGCTTAGTTCAAGAAGCCCTCGAACGAATTATGGCAGATAGAACCGTGTTTATCATCGCTCACCGTCTAGCTACAGTTCGCAAAGCCGATCGAATATTGGTGATTGAAAATGGTGAAATTGTCGAAGCTGGAACTCATCCAGAATTGATCGAAAAAACTGGACGGTATGCTCAATTTTATGCGCGACAATTCAGCCAGTAATATTAGTGCTAGTTTTTAAAAATAGATCGCTGAAAACCCGCGCCATTGCGTCGCCACCACCCGCATTGCCAATTCTTTCCAAGCCATTTGCTTGGCATTGAGCGAGATATTCTGTATCGGCTAGCGTGCGCTGAATCGCTTGCGCCGCTTGGGTAATTGTGTCAGGCGTAGCTGGTTTAGTGCCGATCGTTTGCACCGAAGATCCCAACAAGCGCATTTGCGCCTCGGCAAAAACATAGGTAAACTGTGGCCCAGCACTAGGAATTTGAATAATCGGTTTGCCTAAACCGACGGCTTGCTCGATCGCTGTCCCCGCCATCCCCGCCACCAAATCACACTGCTGTAAAATATCTGCAAAGGCATCATAAATGCACCGTACCCGAATCTGATGTTCGGGATGAGTCAAATCACCTGTGGGGTGATACTCCCACCCTCTTTGCTCCCCTATCTGCTGGAGGGGAACTGTTCCAACCTGATCTGGCAAAGCTAAATTCGGAGTAATAGCAGCGCAAAACTGAATCCCATCTGGAAATAGGAGGCTTGTCGCGATCGCTAAATCTAACAGTAACTGTAAATTAGTCCCAGCTTCCGGCAATCTACTTCCCGGTAATAATGCAACCAGAGGAATATTTGGTAATAACTCTAAATCTTTTCCGGTTATTTCCAACGCATCCATCGCCGGAAAACCGACAAAGATGGCTTTAGCATAACCCAATCCATTTAACATCTGGGCAGTATATCGATCGCGAGTAAAGATCTGCCGACAGCGATCGGATTTTAGCAGCCAATCAGTTAGCAATGGAAACTTCATTCGGTCTTCATAATATGCCGAACTCGATACCATAAATGAAATATAGGGTTTACCAGTTAAATATGCACCCAATAACACCACCACATCCCCAACTGCTAAAATTGCCGTGCAATCCTGACCATATTTACGAATAGCTTTGATTTGTCGCCAGAGTAAAGTGAGCAAACCAGACTTAACATCATCAACTAACTTCAATCGATCGCTATAAACAAATCCACCTGATGGTAATGCCTCCGTTGGGCCAATAATATTTACATCTAAATTCCGATAAGCATTGCCATAACCGACGATCGGCATCGCCCCAATTTCGGCATCTGGTTGTTGTTGCCGTAATGCTTTTAAGATTTGAATCGCATTGAGATCTTCACCATGTCCATTGCTGAGGAATAAGACTTTTTTTGTTTTTTTGTGTGGATCTAAATCGATCATTTTTTAACCGCAGAGACGCAGAGGATGCAGAGAATTAGGAGACTGTAGGGGCAGGTGCTTGGTGCGCTTCCATGGTCGGGAAACCCGACCGGATCGCATCCGCTTTATGCTAGAAATTATCTGCCTAAAAACCAGTCTAAAACGAACCTGCCCTAACCCCTCTAGCCGAGATTGCATGGTTCACTTGAGAAGTTTAACATATAAATCTTCGGTCTTAATTAACATTCGATCGAGTGCAAAAAGTTTTTCATATCTTGCACGTCCATTACGCGCAAATTCATCAACTAATGCTGGTCGATCGATTAAATATTGCAACTTGTTCACCAAACTATCTACATCTTGAGGTGGAATAATAAATCCAGTCTGACTATCAGCAACCTGTTCAACAATACCACCGATGCTAGTACCAATCACTGCCTTTTTTTGAGCCATTGCTTCGGCACATGCTAGACTACAAGCTTCTTGCAATGATGGCAAAACAAAGAAATTAAACAAGCTCATTAATTCAGGTAGATTATTCACATAGCCAGCAAAGATTGTCTGATCTGCAATGCCTAAATCTCTGGATTGTTGTTTAAGTTGCTGTTCCAATTCTCCCACGCCAGCAATCACTAATCGCAAATTTGGCTTATCCTTTGCCACTCTAGCAAATGCTTGTAATAAGTAAGTCAATCCCTTCGCTTCAGACAATCTCGCTGCTGTGCCGATAATAGTTTGATTAGTAGGATCTAAATCAAATTTTTGAGCTAAGGACTCTACAATCGATCGATCCAATATCGGTGTCGGTACACCATTGTAAATCATCTCCAGCTTTGCCGGATTCATCCCAAACTTAACTAAGATATCGTACTCAGTCTGACAAACACAAATTACTCTAGTTGCCCACAAGTTAGCAAATAAACAAGCTAACCGATAACTAATATCAGCACTGGCTCCATGATAACCATGCACCGTAAAGACAATCGGCAACTTAGGAAACAATAGCCGCAACGGAATCATCAATTCATGTGCGCCATGAACGTGAATAAGATCGATCAATTGGCGTTGATTTGCGGCTTTAATTCCAGCAATTAATTCTTTAAATCCTCGAAAGAAGTTTCGATCCCACGAAGTGAATTCAGTGTAGTTTAGTTGCTTTTCTAGAAATAGTGGTAATGTTTTGCCTGTTGGTGCAAGTAATGAAACTTGATACTGCTGCTGAAATTCCTCAATTAGACTTAACGCCTGTTTTTCAGTACCACCCTGTTCTAAATAAGGCAAAACATAAACCAAATGTTTGCTATTTTCCATCCTCATGTAGGGTGGACACTGCCCACCAATTATGGTTTAAATATTACTCAGATTTACTCAACCAAGATTGGCTAGAATGGCGAACATATAAAATAGCGACACGTCCTTTATCAACCACAAATAACAATCTATATTGCCTACCTTTACCTATAAACAACTGGCGAATATCTCTTTCAAACTCAGCAGCTTCTGGAGCTTGAATAGCACGATTTGGAAACTTTTCTAGTGATTGAACCGCAATCATCAATTCTTCATACCATTGTTCAGCACGTTCTGGACTGAAATTATCCGCCATCCAACGATAAGCAGATTCAATATTATCGAGTGCTTGCGGCAATATTTCGACAACATAATTCATGCTTGTTGCGATTGTAGCTTGGTTCGTAATAGCTCTAGTGCTGGGATTGCTGGAACTGCACGATTTTCATCCGATTCACTCAGTCCCTGCCGAATCCCTGCCGTTGTTTCCAGATATTCAATCCTATCGAGCAACTGCTGATAACCTTCCGCGCTCTGAACAACTAGCTCAGAAACTCCATTGACTGTCAGAACTAGTGGAGACTTTGTTTCTTTGAGTTGATCGATAAAATTGCTAGTATTGCGCTTGAAATTAGAAAGAGAGTTAATATCTCGGCTAAGGTTTAACATCATATAAGCATTAGATCTAATGCTTATATGATGCCGTATTTATCGCCGTTATGTCAAATTTGCTTGCAGCACACCCAGACTAGTTTGAATAGGTACGATATTCAGAGTGTCTGGAGTTGCACAGAATTTGAGATCGTCAAAGCATTCCAATTTCACTAATCTTTGACCATGACTAGCCAGATAAAATAAATCTAGCAAATTGTCCTGCCACTGCCGATACAATGCGATCGAAGCAACTAATTCATCATTACCCGCTACATCCGCCAACTTTACACCCATTTTCGTAATAATACTATCAGCGATCGCTCCCGCACACACAGTATCCTCCAGAGAGTAATCACCTTCCCAGCCCGAACCTACCATCCAGACTGTCTCTGGCTGCTGAGAGATGACATAATCCACGATCGCGTGACGATTGACCAGCGCAGCCGCAAGCACGATTTTCGCGCCTTGGATCCGCTCTAACGTTCGAGTACCGTTAGTTGTACTGATAAATAGTCGCTTCCCTTTTACCACTGCTGGCGTGCAGTCTAGGGGCGAATTGCCTAAATCACAACCAGTTACCTTCGCTCCACCCCGTTCGCCACCGCGCAACCGTAGTTCTGCTGGCCATTTTTCACTCACTTGCATCAGCACATCCATGTTGCTAAAAGCTTGGATTGCCTCAGCTCCAGAATTTAGTGCCGCCGAGATTGTAGTGGTTGCGCGTAGTACGTCAATTGCGATCGCGCAGACTGGCAATTCATCAGTAGGTGTACGTTCGGGCGTATGGTAGGTATATAGTTTCACAGTTTAAGGTCGAAATAATTCTTGTTCGTGGAGGCTGTTGCTAACCCAATTTAATCTTAATCCTAGTCGCACCCTAAAAATCAAGGTAGGGGTAATTCATGAATTACCCCTACCCTGATTTTCGTCAACTGGTGGACATATCTCTAATATTCCAAGACTGAAGAATCAACTTCTCGACTCCAAGCCTGAATCCCGCCTTTGACATTTGTGCCTTCAATTCCGGCTTCTTGGAGAATTGCCAGAGCTTTCGCCGATCGACCACCCATCTTACAATGAGCAATGAGGCGATGACCATTGAGCGCAGCCTTGACTTGCTCGATGCCCTTGCCCTGTTCGATATCGGGTAAGGGAATCAAAATCGCACCAGGGATTTTGGCAATCTCGTACTCATTCGGATTGCGGACATCAATCAAGACAAAATCATCAGCACCACTGTCAATCAGTTGCTTGAGTTCCGTCACAGTCATTTCTGCTAACATACTTTGTTGCTCCGCTTCAGCCGCCTTTGCTTGAGGAATTCCACAAAACATCTCATAATCGATCAGCTTTTCAATCACTGGACGCACCGGATTCGGGCGCAGTTTCAACTCGCGGAACTTCATCTCTAGGGCATTGTATAGCACCAAGCGACCGCTCAGAGTTGTGCCCTGACCGAGAATAATCTTGACCGTTTCAGTGGCTTGGATCACGCCGATAATCCCTGGCAGGATGCCCAAAACACCGCCTTCGGCACAAGAAGGCACCATCCCTGGTGGTGGTGGCTCTGGATAGAGGTCACGATAGTTTGGCCCACCCTGATAGTTGAAGACAGTCGCCTGTCCCTCAAATCGGAAAATCGACCCGTACACGTTGGGTTTGTCTAACAACACGCAGGCATCATTGACCAGATAACGAGTCGGGAAGTTATCAGTACCATCGACGACAATATCGTAAGGACGAATAATATCGAGGGCGTTCTCAGCACTCAAGGCTGTCTCGTAGAGATCGACCTGACAGTAAGGATTGATTTCATGAATCCGGTTTTTCGCCGATTCAATTTTGGGTTTACCGACCCAGGAAGTGCCATGAATGACCTGACGCTGAAGATTGGAGTGGTCAACTACATCAAAATCAACGATGCCGAGCCGACCAACGCCAGCAGCAGCAAGGTAGAGTAGCAATGGCGAACCAAGTCCACCTGTGCCCACACAGAGCACGCTAGCCGCCTTGAGCCGTTTTTGACCTTCAAGACCGACTTCAGGAAGAATTAGATGCCGCGAATAGCGGGCATATTCTTCTGGTAACAACTGGATTTCGTCCAGATTCGGATTGAGCATAGCTAGTTTAATTAAAGCTGATGATTGGTGATTTCAACAGCGATCGCCAAGAGGTTTGGTATCTAGAAACTAACTAGCACTCTGACCGTCGCCGAGTGGTTTACAGGTACAAATATTTAGATTTGGACACTGTTTACCAGACTGATAGTTAT